>JANMGS010000883.1:0-6053 GCA_031374745.1 Ferruginibacter sp.
GTGGCTGAACTCAATGGACAGCATGTAAAATTAGTTAAAATTGAAGGAGATTTTATATTTCACAAGCACGACCATGAAGATGAAATGTTTCTTGTATTAAAAGGATGGTTTAATATGGAATTTGAAGACCATATTGTTAGACTCGAAGAAGGCGAATTTCTAGTAGTTCCTCGTGGCGTAGTGCATCGTCCTGTTGCCCCTGTGGAATGCAGTATAATGCTTTTTGAACCGACAACAACACTAAACACAGGTGATATACAAGATACTGAATTCACAAAACCTGTATTGGACTGGATATAACCCCCGACAGGCTTAGGCTTTGCCAAGGCCTGTGACGCTTTGGGTTATCGAAGTCACAAGTCTGTTGGGCTAAAGCCCAGATCAGGTTGTTGATCTTTTGCCATAGCTCGGCTTAGGCTGTGCTTAAGCCTGTGACGCTTTGCGTTATCGTAGTGTCCGCATGGCTTTGCCATAGAAACATGTACAAATGTTAAAACTCGATCATCCATTATAAAAGTAGCTTAAAATGCGCTTAATCAGTCGGTTTTAGCTACTTTTGGAGTGTAAAGGAAGTTTTAAAGAGAGACTGCTGTTATGGCTCAAAAAATAGAAGAACGCAGACAATCCATAAGCAAATCGTGAGCAGGGAAAATAATATTGTGGATGTGTCGGTAATGTCAAATGTAGTTCTTATCTTTCATTTTCAAAATGGACAGAAGATTCAAGCTATTGAGGAGTAGATGGAGTTACCAAAATATCAGATAAGTACAAACGAAGATCAAACGGTTTTTAAGTTTATCAGCGATGGACCAAACGGCAAAATCGCTAAGATTGTACTTTACCAACCTATGAACGAACCTTATCTCTATAACCTTGCCTTGGGTGATTTGGATTCCATAACAGGAGAAATAGACTTTGATATAAAAACAAATAATGGTGATAGGAATATGATTTTATCCACCATAAGCGAGACTGTATATGCATTTCTATATCAAAGACCAAATTGTGCAATTCACTTTAAGGGAAGCGATTCGGTAAGAACCAGGTTGTATCAAATGGCCATTTCAAACTATTTTGAAGAATTATCCGAAGATTTTGAGATCCAAGGGAAACTAAGACATGAACCATAACGTTTTACGAAGGGAGTAAATTACGAAGCTTTTATCATTCATTTAAAAAATAAGTAAATGAAAGTAGTTGAACTTGCAAAAAGAGATTTGAACAGAAATCCACTCATGGTTGTTGATAAGACTTTAGATAAATATAAGAATTATCCAATTCCTCAAGCTAAGATCGACTCTGCCAACGAAATCTCGGAAATGGAAAGCTACAAAGTCCAAAAAAGAGAAAGAAACACGAAGGCATAATCGAGTAGACGGCCGTACCAGCCGAAGTTTCTGGGGAGCGCATCTCGTTCGGCTTAGGCTGTGCCATTGCCTATGACGCTTCTCGTTATCGTAGTGTTCGCGTGCCTGTGCCATAGACACATGTAAAGCCAGACTTATTAAAGACAAAAATGAAAATGGGGATTTTACTACATCAAGACGAAGTGAGTTAATTACGAAGCTTTTATCATTCAATTTAAAAATAAGTAAATGAAAATAGCAGAACTTTTAAAAAGAGATCTTAAAAGAGAGCTAATATTGCTTGTTAACAAGAGATTGAACAAGTATAGAAACACTGAAATCCCCAATGAAAAGAAAGAGAAAGTCAATAATCTGCTTTCAAATTCGGATATCTATGAAGCTATTAAAAAAGAAAGAATCACGAAGCCATAACAATGTACTGGGCGACATCCTTTCTATCGGTCTTCCGTCGCCAGTGCTTGATGTACCTGCGGAAGAGACCTTGGCACTCAAAACTTATGGCCCGCGCTCGGCTTATGCTGTGCCGATGCCTGTGACGCTTTGCGTTAACGCTGTGTCCGCATGGCTTCGTCATGGACAAATGTACAAATGTTAAAACTCGATCACCCAACTATAAAATTGGCAAAAATTGCACTAAATCAGTCGGGTTTAGCTACTTTTGGAGCACAAAGGAAGGTCTTAGAGAGAGTGACATTAGTGGTAATTTTAGAAGAACGTGGCAAGACGAAAAAGTGAAAGCATATTTTGAACTTCAATATATAATGACAAACCGCAAGTTTAAAGATGCAGGCCTTCATCCGCTACTTGCTTATTTCCTACTGACAATTTTGTTTGTTGGACTTTCAATGTACCTTTTTCACAAAACAGAATTTGCGCAATACATTTACTTGCTTTTTGCTTTGACACTCATAGCAAAACTTTCTGAAACGCGAAGAACAGAATTTTTAAAAATCTGCTATGGCGACATACAGCTAAAACAAATTAGAATTGTAGAAAATCTAATTTGTTCAAGTCCTTTTATGGCTTTGTATTCAAGTGGATTGGCTTTGGAATTGTAGCAATATTTATTCAATAGCGGGTATAAGGTTTCATTGACTAAAGTAGATTTTCCACTACCGCTTACACCTGTTACCAATATCATTTTTCCTAATGGTAATTTTACAGAAACATCTTTTAAATTATTGCCGGTAGCACCCTTTAGTTCTATAAATTTCCCGTTTCCTTTTCTGGTTTCTGCAGGTATGGCAATCGATTTTTCACCCTTTAAATATTTTGCTGTTTCAGAACCCGATTGCAATACTTCCGCAGGTGTTCCGGCCGCTACAATACGCCCGCCATGTGTTCCAGCTTTGGGGCCTATATCTATCAAATGATCTGCAGCCATCATTATATCTTTGTCATGCTCTACAACCAATACACTGTTGCCAATATCTCGTAGGTTTTGCAATGCCAATATCAAACGCATATTATCTCGCTGGTGTAGGCCAATGCTTGGCTCATCCAGCACATAAGTTATGCCTTGCAGCTGTGAGCCTATTTGTGTAGCAAGCCTTATGCGCTGGTACTCGCCACCACTCAGGCTTTTCGATGGGCGGTACAATGTTAAATAAGTAAGCCCCACATTCAATAAAAATTCCAATCGCTCTCGTATTTCTTTCAACAAATCTTTTGCAATCGTATTTTGTTTGTTGCTCAATCTATTTTCTACACCTTCAAACCATTTGTGCAACACATCTAAATCCATTGCACTCAGCTCTGCAATATTTTTTTCATCAAATTTAAACCAAAGGCTTTCTTTGCGTAACCTTGTACCCTCGCAGGTTGTGCAAGGCGCAAGCTGCATAAATTGCTCTACCCATGTGCGCAAACTTTCGTTGCTATTGGGCGATGCAAACCATCTTTTCAACATCGGAATAATACCTTCATAACTTCCCGTATAGGTCATCGGTAAGGTTTCATCGCTCATGTCCAAACTCAAATCGGGACTAATATTTTGGTCGCCGTACAACAATAAATCCAATTGTGCTTCTGGTAAATCTTGCAAAGGCTTGCCTAAATTTATTTTATACTTTTTGGCAAACTCTACCACTTGTCTATACACACTCGCTTCACGCTCTTCGCCCAAAGGCACTATACCACCCTCTTTCACCGTTTTGGTTTTATCGGGCACTACTTCTTCTATGTTTATGGTGTACACATTTCCCAATCCTTTGCATTGCGGGCATGCACCATATGGAGAGTTAAAAGAAAATGCTTTGGGTGATGGATCTTCGTAACTGATACCGGTGTCTATACACATGAGTTGTTTGCTGTACATGGCCTCCCCAAACCCCTCCGAAGGAGGGGCCCCCCCACCCCCCGAAGGGGGGATTTGGGACTCTAAACTTTTAGATGAACTTCTTTTTTTTACAGGGTTTGTAATCCCCTCTGTGGGGGGTGGGGGGGCCGCTTCGGCTATCACAAACATTAAATCCTTCCCCATTTGCAAACATTTTTGCACACTTTGGCTTACCCTAAATTTCATATCATCGGTAACCTGCAGCCTATCTACCACCAATTCTATGTCATGTATTTTGTAACGATCTAGTTGCATGCGTGGCATAAGATCTAGCACTGCACCATCTACACGTACTTTTAAAAATCCTTTTTTGCGTATATCTTCAAACAACTCTCTGTAATGCCCTTTGCGCCCACGTACGAGTGGTGCCAGCAAGCTTATTTTTTGATCCACAAATTTTTTATAAATATTTTGTACAATTTCTTCTTCCGAAAACTTCACCATTTTCTTACCCGTATTGTAACTGTAAGCCTCTCCCACCCTTGCATACAGCAAACGTAAAAAATCGTAAATTTCTGTAATCGTACCCACCGTACTGCGTGGGTTTTTATTCGTAGTTTTTTGTTCTATCGAAATCACCGGCGATAGCCCCGTAATTTTATCTACATCGGGGCGCTCCATATCGCCCACAAACTGTCTAGCATAAGCCGAAAAGCTTTCCATGTACCTCCGCTGGCCTTCGTTGTAAATGGTATCAAACGCAAGACTGCTCTTGCCGCTGCCACTTACACCCGTAAACACCACCAATTTATTTTTCGGAATTTTTATATCAATATTTTTGAGGTTGTGCTCCCTAGCACCAAACACTTCTATCATATCCTCTGGTATTGTATCCACTGCTGCCTGTACCCGTTTTAGCGCCTTTTTTGTAGCCATATTTTTTTGTTCCTTCTAGTTGGTAAAGGTAATTAAATGAATTGGGAATTGGTTGTTAGGAAATGGTAAAACAAATTACAAAATTGAAATCTTGATTCAGAAATTAATTTCAAAACCTTGTAGCATTCGAAAGTCCCTCCTGTGGGAGGACCTGCCTACCGCAGGCAGGTTTAGGGAGGCTTTTAGGAGCATCAGTCACATACCATTTTTCAACTAGCGTTTCCCGCTATACACTGCTCCCGACAAATTTGTCGGGATCCATTTCCGTCGGGGCTAGGCTGAACATTGGTCCCTACACAAGTGTAGGGATTGGGCTTTTATGGTGGAGGAGATTGGGGGCAGAGGTTGAAGCGGAGGGTGTGTGGGACAGGCAATTAGCGGAAGCCTAGCATTATGTATCCATGTTTGAGAGAAACCATAAAACAAATTTTAAAAATAAAAATTTATACAAAAAATAATCTTCAACCCCATTCGGGGTTGGCGTTACACATTAATTTTCCATAACGACGGGTTGCACCCATGGCTTTGGTTGTTAAACCCTTTCAGGGTTTGCTGTGTAAAAAGTGTATTTGCGAATTATACAGCTTACCACGAAGTGGTAAAATTTGCATAACCACAGGTGCAACCTGTGGACTAAATGCATAATAAAACAACCCCGAATGGGGTTGAATAATTATATATCTTACTACTCTGCATCGCCACTTATCCTATACCAAAGAAACCTCCTCTTCAATCTACTCCATCATAAAAGTTGCCCGCAGGACTCCTCTGGAGAAAACAGTTTTTCTGCTCAGCCCAGCCCCGATAGGAATGGATCCCTACACAAAGTGTTGGGAGCAATGGATAGCGGGATACTGAAGCCGAAAAATGAACTGCTGCTCACGCTCCTTCTTCCTTGGGTAAACGGTCCATAGGAAGGAAATTTGAACAATTGTACCAGCATAATTTTATAAGCTGTACACATCTAGCTCCATCCAAATAACAACCTTTCATATTAAACAGTACATTTGATACACAAACCGTTTATCATGAAAATAAAAGCTACTTGCATTTTTACCATCATTTATTTATCGGCTGTTATTTCATTTGCACAATCGTTTGATGCAAATTATTTTAACGCTATGCGTTGGCGCTGTATTGGGCCACACAGAGGTGGCAGAACGGTAGGTGCAGTGGGTGTTCCCTCGCAACCCAATGTATTTTATATTGGTGTAAACAATGGAGGTGTATGGAAAACCACCGATTTTGGGCACACTTGGAAACCCATTTTTGATGACCAGCCTACTGGTAGTATTGGAGATATTGTGGTATCGCCATCAAACCCCAATGTAATTTATGTAGGCAGTGGAGAAGGCTTGCAGCGGCCCGATCTAAGTGTGGGTGATGGCATTTACAAATCGACTGATGCAGGAAAAACATGGACGAATATCGGGTTAAAAAATGCACAGCAAATTGGTGGCCTTGCCATAGAC
>JANMGS010000030.1:0-4719 GCA_031374745.1 Ferruginibacter sp.
TTAAAACTGCTAATAATATTGCGGGATTATTATTTAAACTTGGTGGAAATGTTGCTACCCAGCGCCAGTTTTTTATGACCGATACAACCAAGAATTTTATAAGGGGGGCTTTGTATTTTTATGCATCACCCAATGCAGATTCAATAAAGCCAGTTGTAGATTTTATTCAACAAGATATTGACCATTTGATTAATAGTTTTAAGTGGAAGAATAAAGGGGATTAAATTTCTGTTTCAGAGAAACCATTTACCGAACAAATGATTTTTGAGATATTGCTGGTTTTCATTTTTCAATTGAAAATGTACGCCCAATCTATTGTCTAAAAATCCCCAAAGTCCATAATAAATTTCGTCGCTTGATTTTGCAATCATATAAACGCCCAATTCTTTACGTAGCTTAACTAGGGTTTCGATTTCTGTTTTTGTTAATAATTTATTTTTATCGGTGATTATACCATTCAAAACTACTACATCTCCAATTTGCTTGCCTAAGATGTTGTTCACCTCCGTTAATGCTTTCTTATTGTATTTTAAAAAGATTAGATAAGAAGCTTTGATGAACAAAGAGGATGTAAACGGTTGAATTAAAATTGCACAAACAACAACCATTGTCGAAATGGATTTTGTGTTAATAGTGCCTTTGCTACATAAAATAATCAAATAAGATAACAATGATAATAAAACACCACAAAAAAGTAGAAGCTGAAAAGTATCGTGTAATCTTGCATAAAATAGAAAACTTACCGTCATTAAAATTAAACCGGTTATTAATCCTATGTTTTTATTCTTCAATGTCATATCGGAAAAATGGCTTTTTTATTTGTTTTTTATGGCCGATTTGAACAAAATAATATGATTGTGGAAGTACCCCTAAAATGGTGAAGATAAAGCCTGTTTTATCTTACTTGCTAAAAGTACCAATTATCAAACAAAATAGGGAGATTACTTTTGATTTCTTATATGATTTGGCGTGCTATTTACTCATTTTGAAATAACTTGTTTTCGCTTTTATCTTCTCCATCCTAAAAGGTGAAAAAAGATTTACTGCAGAAGAGCGGCGGGGGAGGGAGCGGTGTGCCGCTGTGTTTGCATTCGCCATAGGCGATTATGCAAACACAGCGGTACGGAACAGGGACTAAGCCCGAACAAATGATGCTTTATTGTATATGACCAGCGCCCCTAATTGCATTTTTAGAACATTTTATATAAGTTGCTTTTAACGCCTTAAGCTTTTACTCGTATTTTTGCAGTAATGATAGCTATAGACCATGTTTTATTGAGTGATCAAATAATAAACGATCAATTTGTATGCGACCTTACAAGTTGCAAGGGTGCCTGCTGCGTAGATGGGGATGCCGGTGCACCTTTGGATAATAAAGAACTGAAAATGGTAGATGAAGTTTTTGAAGCAGTACTTCCTTATCTGCGCAAAGAAGGCATTGATGAAATAAACAAACAGGGCAGGTATGTGCACGACAAAGAGTTTGGCTGGGTAACGCCAACCATAAACAGTAAAATATGCGTATATGGTATTTTTGATGCAAATGGCATTGTAAAATGTGGTATTGAGCAAGCTTATTTAGACGGTAAAACAAGTTGGAAAAAGCCTATAAGCTGCCATTTGTTTCCAGTTATTGTAAAGAAAAGCAAAGATGGTGTTACGGAGTTTGCAAATTACGAACCAAGGGAAGACCATTGTAAAGCGGCCTGTACATTGGGAAAAAAATTGAAAGTGCCGGTGTATAAATTTTTGAAAGAACCGCTCATAAGAAAATTTGGTGAGCAATTTTACGAAGCACTAGAGGCTACCGCCGAATATAAAAAAAAGCAAAAATAAAATCCTTTTTTAAGAGTACTCAATAAAAATTTAATGAAAATTTATCGTATCGTTTTTTTAGCAATAATTACCACATTTTTGTTTACCTCTTGTGCTTTAAAGAAAGCAAAAATAGATAACGACCTGCAAAAATATTTTGATGAAAGAAAAGTAGAGGGGTGCTTTACGATGATGGACAATAGCAACGGTTCAATTACAGTTTACAACATGGCAATGGATACTACTAGAGTAACACCGGCATCTACTTTTAAGATAGTAAACTCACTTATAGGATTGGAAACAGGAAAGATAACCGATGAAAACATGGTTATAAAATGGGATGGGGTAAAAAGAATGAACGAAGATTGGAACAAAGATTTAACCATGAAAGAGGCTTTTAAAGTAAGTGCTGTGCCATATTATCAAGAAGTGGCAAGGCGTATAGGGGTAGATACGATGAAGCTTTGGATAGACAGCATTTCTTACGGTAATAAAAAAATAAGTGGCCCTGTAGATAGTTTTTGGTTGAACAATGTTTTAAAAATATCGCCAGATGAACAATTGGGTTTACTGAAGCGCCTATATTTTGATCAGCTACCATTTAGAAAAAGTGCACAACAACAAGTAAGAGATGTAATGTTGCAAGAAGACAATACGGCTTATAAACTTAGCTACAAAACAGGTTGGGGTTTTGATGAATCTAACCATGCAATAGGTTGGCTTGTAGGATGGATAGAAGAAAACAGGCATGTATATTTCTTTGCTACATTGGTAAAATCGAATGACAGGGATATTGATATGAAACCGATACGCATTGGTATTACAAAAGATATTTTAAAACATTATGGTTTCTTTGAAGGAAAAAGATAAAGCTTTATTGTTTTTTTAACAGATGCCGCATAGGGATTGATTAATTTGCATGCCTGATGACGTTCCCTTTTGAATATAAAAATTTACTTTGGTTTTTATTTTTATTGCCCATAATATTGGCAATATATTTTTATGCGCTGCATAAGAAAAAAAAGGCATTTAATAATATTGGTGATGAAGCATTGGTAAAGGAACTTATGGCTCATTATGCTGCTTCCTCTTTTCATAAAAAGTTTTTATTGGTATTTTTTGCAATGGCATTGTTGCTTGTAAGCCTTGCAAATTTGCGCACAAAAGTTGGTGCAGAAAAAATAAGTAAGAATGGTATAGATGTAATGATAGCAATAGATGTAAGCAAAAGTATGCTGGCAAAAGATATACAACCCAACAGATTGGAAAGGGCAAAACAATTGCTTAATAAATTGATAGATAAATTGAGCAATGATAGGATTGGGATTGTTGTATTTGCAGGTAAAGCTTATTTGCAGATGCCACTTACGGCAGATCATTCTGCTACTAAAATGTACTTAAATGCTGCTACGCCAGAAACAGTACCCACACAAGGAACGGTGATAGGCGATGCATTGAAAATGTGCTTTGCTTCATTTAATGCAAAAGAAAAAAAGTACAAAGCAGTGGTACTTATAAGTGATGGAGAAGACCACGATGAAAATGCTCTGGACATTGCAGAACAAATGGCTAAAGAAGGTGTTGTTATAAATACGGTGGGAATTGGCTCACCACAAGGAAGCACCATTATTGATGAAACTACCAATGAAGAAAAAAAAGACAATCAAGGCAATACAGTTATAACAAAATTAAATGAACAAGAGCTGGTAGATATTGCTGCAAAAGGCAATGGCCAATATCAATTGTATACAAATTCCGATGCAGTAGTTGCTGCTTTATACAAAGAACTTTCTACATTGGATAGGCGAAATGTTACCGATGACTCAATGGCAAATTATAAAAGTTGGTTTCAGTATTTGTTGGGTATTTCTTTATTGTTTCTTATGGTAGAATTGTTTATAAGTGAGGTAAAAAGAAACGGCATTAAGAAAATAAAGCTGGCTACTACTTTATTGTTTTTGTGTTTTTCATTTTCTGCCCTGGCGCAAAAAGAAAATGAAGTTATAAAAAAGGGAAACGATGCCTATAAAAATGCAGATTACCCAACGGCGGTAAAAAATTATGAAGAAGCTACCAAGAAGAATGAAAAGAATGTAACAGCTCAGTATAATTTAGGTAACGCATTGTACAAATCAGATAAAAAAGAAGAAGCAGTACAGGCTTATGAGAAGGCAGAAATAATAGCAACAAAACCAGTTGAAAAGAGTAATGCATCTTATAACAAAGCAGTAGTGTTTCAAAATAATAAAAAATTGGAGGAGTGTATAAACGCTTACAAAAATGCCCTAAAACAAGACCCTGCAAATGAAGATGCAAGGCATAATTTGCAAATAGCTTTAAAAAAACAACAACAAGAAAAGCAAAAAGATAAGCAGGATAAAAAAGACGACAAAAAAGACAAGCAAGATAAAAAAGACGAACCAAAACCACAGCCTAGCAATATTTCTAAAAAAGATGCTGAGCAAAAATTACAGGCACTTCTGCAGAAAGAAAAAGAACTGCAAGACAAACTACACAAAGTAAATGCTGCTTCGCCCAATAGGCCCGAAAAGGATTGGTAATGTGGTATGCTGTCGTATCTTCGCAACAGATATTTAATATTTTTCAAATGAAATTTTACTGTGAATCGCTTTTTACTTACAAGCGTTTAAAAACAAGAGAAGTAAAAGTTGGTAACCTGCTTATTGGTGGTAATAATCCTGTGCGTATACAAACAATGACCACAACCGATACAATGGATACGGAGGCAACCGTGGCACAAACAATACGTTGTATAGAAGCTGGTGCGGAGCTGGTGCGCATAACAGCCCCATCTAGAAACGAAGCAGAAAATTTACAACATATAAAAGACGAATTGCATAAGCGTGGATATTTTGTACCGCTCGTAGCCGATATTCATTTTAC
>JANMGS010000084.1:0-5535 GCA_031374745.1 Ferruginibacter sp.
GTTTGCGTATGGGTAGGCCGTTCATCATATTCACAACTATTACTTCAGCCAAAAAACAGAAAAGAAGATAACAGTCAAATAGCCCCAAAGAATAGTAAACAAAATATGGATAATTGTTTCAAAAGTTTTGCCATGCCATAATAATTTTGAATACCCAAAAAATTGAATGTATAGCCTTGTACACCAAAATATGGCAAAGCCTAAGCATAATTTCTTTCCCAGCGAAGTTGCTAAAAGTTCTTTAGCAGAGGTTAAACATAAAACGCCCATTAAAAATACGACCAATGCAATAAAGAAAGTATGCACATACATCATTTGGCGGTTTATTAAACTCAAAGAACTACACTCCTCTTTCCAATTAAAATACTTTGGGAAAATTATATGCACCAATGCCAACATAATTAACAATACACCGATTATTTTAAGTTGTAATTCCATTTTTATCAAGAATAAATGTTGAAATAAAGTTTGTTATTTTTTTCTCTTTTACCATAAACAGTTTTGCCGCTGCAAAATTGTATAACCAATTTGTCTTTGAATAAAAATGTAAGAAGCCAACGGTATAAGCCAAAAAATTTGTGCTATCTCTTAAATGCTCCGTCACTATAATCTTTCCTGTTGGTTTTACTATTCGTTTTAGTTCTTCTAAAAAAGCAATCCTTTCTGTTTGATTTCTAATTTCGTGCGCAGCAAAAATTACAAAAATTGCATCTATCGAATTGTTGGCTATAGGTATTTCGGTAGCTAAAACAGCTTTCGTATTTGGATATGGCGGATACGCTTTGCGTGCTCTTTTTATGGACACTTCGGTATGTTTGATAGGGTCATAAAAATCGAATACGTCTAAAACTGCTTTTGGATATTTACTTTTTAACAAAATGCTTGTTTCGTCAAAGCCCGCATGAATATTTAAGATATACCCCTGTTCGTTTATGCGTATATCATCTAACCAATGCATTTTATACAATGGAGATAGGTCGTAGATATAAAAGGAAACCAATAAAGAAACAATTGTAGGTAAGGTTATTGCAATACCTACAATATAAAAATACGATTGCAGTCTTTCATCAACATAATTAACAGCAATTAAAATACTAATTATAACGACAGAAGCATACACATAAAATTGCCAATTAAACCTAATGATATTCCATACTCCCTGAAAAGGCTTTCTTAACTTTCCCATATTTCTATTTTACCTTTTTTCCAATAATAGGGAATATCTTTTATAATAAATGCATTGGCCAAAACGGGTTCTTTTAATTGCAGCTCCTGCAAGAAAGGAATATTATAATCCAGTACCTTTAGTGGCATGGGTGTCCAATTTTGCCTTACACCTTCTATAATTAATACCTCTTTTTTGGCTTCGTTGTATGTAAATGTAAAGGGTAATGGGCCTGCAAATTTTCTTGCTTCTTTCCAATCTACAAATGGAGAAAGGGCAGGCAAGCCAATATCCTCTGTGCCTATTTCTACATTTATGTTAAGTAATGATTGCGCAGCGGAAACATTAATGGTATTGTTTGTTTTTGTTTCTTTAATATTGGTAGTTGTGTATTTGTAATGGGTAAATATATTTCCAAGAAATTCCATTTTCTTTTTATCTGTTTCTGACTTTAAAATATACAAGCCACGCAAATTTTTTCCTCTATTGTTGGTATATCGTACAAAAATGCGGTAACCAATTAAAAAGAAATCGTTTCCCAAAAACGCTGGAAATCCTTTTGGTCTAAGCCCTTTGGTTTGTACCATTGCTACTGCTACAAATGCCCATTTATCTTCAAAAGTATCAAGCGTTAAACATGCTGGCAGCAAAGTTTGTAATTCTTCTTTGGGTAATGCAAACGTTAAAACAATAGAGCTTTCAAAAAATGCTTCTACAGCAAAAGGATGATTTTTTAAGAATGCGAGCATGCTACGGTGTTGGTAATGATTTCTTGTTTAAATAAAATTCATTTATGCAAATTAAAAGTATGAACAAGAAAGCAAAAATGGAATTAAACTTTCCCCAAAGCAATAAATTTGGTACTAGTAGAAACTCGAGTATGTTCATTGTAGCAATGATTACTATTTGGGTTATTGCATTTAGTCTAGATTTTATGTTGCTTATTATCCAAATAGCCATAACGATTTCTGCCATCCCAATGGCCATGGTAAAAAACCTTGCATATTCATTTCCCAAAATGCCGGCTACAATTTGGCGATGCCGAGGTACAAGATTGAGCACTTTACAAAACAACCCGTTTAGTAGCCAAACGGTAGCGATAAAATAGTTTAAACATTTATGGTATACCACTGGTTTATTATATTAACATGTTCAAAATAATAGTTGAACAAAATTAAGTATTTGTTTATGTACAAAAATTTATAGATGCTAAAGCTCCTATAAGATGAAAAAATACAAAAAATAAAAAAAACGCAACTGCTATTGACATACAAAATAAAAAATATGAAATACTTACTCTTACAGAAAGTACCGCATAATTAAAAAATTTATTATTGCTTTTAAAAAAATAAGGCAAAATCAGTAATAGCACACAAATTAGTGCTCCAAGAATCATTACATAAATATTATTATAAAAATAGAGTTCATCTAACGTAAAATTAAAAGGGCTCAAAAAAGGCAAATTGCTTTTCAAAAGTGCAAGCATACACAAGGAAAAAAGGATGTAACAAATTTTAATAAAAATAGCATTTATCTTGAAGCTCTTATTTGCCGAAATTTTTGCCAGAATGGTATTAAAACTCAGCAGAAGTGACCCGAAAACAATCACACTCAAGTACAGTAGTAACGGATGCGTGTCACCCCCAGCGTTTTCACTTTTAAAAACCAATGCATACAAAAAGAAATAAAATTCTTTAACTACAACAAAAGAAATCATTAATGAAAAGTACAATAAAAATAAGCCTTGCAGAAATACTGGGAAGTAATAAATAACTAGGATAGCTGACTTTAAAAATTGTAAACGTGCTTCTTTTTTTTTGAGTGAATTGACAATTAAAAATCGTATAGCAAAAATTATGAAAATCGTTACTATAATAAAATGAAGGATCAAAATAAACTTATTTATTATTCACAAAAATGAGTTGTGAAACTTCTAGCCAACTTACTTTCCGTAAGGCAGGTAACCCAAACAAACACTTGTCACTCTTGTAATATTGATGCACCATAGAAGAATTGAGCATTTAGAAAACACGCAGAAAAAAAGTGCCATCTAAATACTAAATTCTAATCTCTTTACTGCTTATCTATCTCCACTACGCATGCTACAATACTTTTACTATCACCTACACATTTAAATTACATCATACCTTAAGCAAAGTGCGACTGCTTTAAATAAAAAAATTCATGCAGGCATGACGCAAGAAGCGATAGCTTTCAAAAAATAAGTATCTTACATACCTGCGACAGATTGGGGAAAGAAAGTCACCCCGTTGGTTTATTTTTTTAAACTAAGATGGTTAATATTTTATAAAAACCCTCTTCCAATTAAAGAATCTACAATTATAAATTCTGCTGAACTAAAAATAGCTGCTGGTACTTTAAATGAAGTATTTAAAGCTATTAACTTTATATCAATAGTTGATGAAGTAACTTGAGATGTAATACCAGGACTAGTTTCGGAGCTGCCAACAGGTAAATATTCAATAGTGTACTCCCCTATTTTAAAAGGCTTTACTTTTTTATAAATTACATATTTTGCTTTTGCAAACGAACCTCCAGTAGCTTCTTTCTCCATCAAACCTATTGTAATTCCATTTTGTATAATGCTGTATAATCTATACGCTGGATGACCTTCACAAAAATAAAATTTTGGTAAAATATCCTGATTCAAAGGTGCATATTCAACCATTGCTTTTTTTTCTCTATTGACTACAATCGATTTCATTGCAATAATAGAATCATTTAATTGTTTTGTATTTCTCTTTATGGTTTCATAATCAAAACCAGTTTTTGTTTTAAATGCATTAACGGCTTCGGAACTTATTTTTCCATTTTCAATTATCAGCGGTAAATCATCATTAAATAAAACGGTTAACAATTTTTTTTCTTTTACAAATCCCCAACCTTTAGGGTTTACAAACTGAACAGTTGATTTTTCTGCGTTATTAAAATGAACAGTGTACAACAAATTTTTATCTACCAATGGGTTTTCTAAATCGGTGTTAGATTGTATAATTTCTATTAAGGTATCTTTTGTACCAGGAGAAAAAATCCAAATCTTTCTATCACTAAACATACCACCTTTACCATCGTAATCTGCGATAGGCTTTCCATCTACATTTATGGTACTTTTGGTACATTCTACTTTTTTTTGTGCTTGTGTTGCCATTGTTAGAAATAACATGGCTACTAATAGAGTTGGTTTCATTGTAAATTTTAAATAGTTAAATAAATAATATTGCTTAGTACTGGTTTAAATTGAGATTTCTTTTTTCTAAGCAACACTATTTGCAGAGAAGAGATACAATGATACAATATATTTTTCAAAAATAATTAATGCACTTATTTTTCAAAAATCCCTGAAGTGGAATACAAAAAAAATAAATTACCTTGGGTTTACAATAACTTAATAAATAATTTATACAGGTTAATCATTACCTTTATACCTTAACCAAAAAAATTATGAAGAAAATATTTTTTACCCTTGCTATTACTTTCGTTACAAACATTGCATTTAGCCAAACCATTACCGATACCGCTGCATTCATTGCTCAAAATGGGCCAAAAGATTATGTGATGTTAGATGGCAAAATATTAAATGAAAGTTTTGGATCTACTTTTACGCCAACACTTGTTAATCAAAAAATAGTACTTGATGATAATTTAAATAAACCTTTTATGTTGCTTTCTTTACCCACAAACATTTTGCATACGCCAGCTTTTGGTGCTTATAAAGTGATGAGTGGAAAAAAATTGGCGGTAAAAAGAAATTCTCAAATTGCAAAAGTAGATTTAAAACCCAATTTTATAACAGTTGACGATGGAGGTACGATAAATATTTTTGAATTTAATGGTCTACATTGGTTTTTTGCAGATAATATTTCGGTAATAGATAAAGATACTCAAACACCGCATAAACTTAGTTTTAAGATTGGTATGTTTATTGAAAAGAAATAAATTTTTGTTCTGAGCAACGCTATCTGTTACAGGGAATTATTGCCGTTGTTGTTAAGAGACGAAAAGTTAGCAAATGCAAGTGCGCAAAAGTAAAGTTGTAAATAAAAATGACGTTCAAGTTATAGTTGATAAATTTTTAATGCAGAATGGCTCCCTACAAAAATATCGGGACACGGTTCGGGATGGGAAGTAGTACCCCGCAGTGTTTGCTGCATTGCGGCAGAAACGAGGTGTCTCCCTGCCTGCGGGCAAAAGCAGGTACTACGGACAGCCCGAACAACCGCTGGTTATGTACATTGCTGATAGCCCCAAAAAGAATTGAGCATTAAGAAAACACTCTTTAAAGAAGTCTCATCTCAATACTCAATACTCGATACTCAATACTATTTACTAGTCTTATTACTGCTTATCTA
>JANMGS010000185.1:0-2045 GCA_031374745.1 Ferruginibacter sp.
TTTTGCGGCACCTTTGTCTAATATTTCTTTTAGCATTTTTTCATTAGCCAGTAAATCGAATGCCTTCTGCCTTATGGGGGCTACAAATGCTACCATATCTTCTGCCAATTCTTTTTTTAGGTCGCCGTAGCGTATAGATGCTTCGTTAAAATCGGCTGTGTATTTATCTATTTTATCTTGGCTGCTCACGAGATTCATTAAAGTAAAAATATTTTCAATATAGTCTGGCATTACACTGTTTTTCTCTATAGGACCAGCATCAGTCTTGGCTTTCATTACTTTTTTACGAATGCTATCATCATCATCTGCCAAGTAAATAGTTGCAGCTTGGTTTTCGCTTTTACTCATTTTGCCGGTTCCATCCAGCGAAGGAACTTTTACCAGTGCTGCATTGTAATTAAACGCTTGCGGCTCGGGAAAAACATTGCCATAACGATGGTTAAACCTGTTGGCAAAAGTGCGAGCCATTTCTAAATGTTGTTCTTGGTCTTTGCCCACAGGCACATAGCTTGCACGATGCAATAAAATATCTGCTGTTTGTAATACAGGGTAGGTAAGTAACCCCGCATTTATATTTTCTGGATTTTGGCGGGCTTTGTCTTTAAAAGTTACCGTTTTTTCTAGTTCACCTTTGTATGCCAGCATGTTTAAATACAAGTACAACTCTGCTGTTTCATGTACATGGCTTTGGCAATAAAATGCCGCTTTTTCTGGGTCTAGTCCGCAAGCAATATTTTCTGCTACTACTCTATAAACATTTGGCTTTAGTTCCTTCGTATCGGGGTGTGTTGTAAGCGAGTGCAAGTCTGCTACCATAAAGTAACACTCAAAGTCATCTTGCATTTTTACGTAGTTGCGAATAGCGCCAAAATAGTTACCCAAGTGCAAAAAACCGGTTGGTCTTATGCCACTCATCACTATCTTCTTTGTACTAGAAAAGGGTTTATCAGTCATTTTTTAAATATTGTTGCGAAGATAATAAAATACAAGAGCCCATTTTACATTTATAGAAGCGTTTTCCGTTTAAATAATTTGATTAATGGCTCTAATCCTAAACCTTTAAATTTGTACCATGGAAATAAATGACGCTACCATAGATAAACTTGCTGGACTAGCCCGCCTTAAATTTGAAGCTACTGAGAAAGAGCAAATAAAATCTGATCTTCAAAATATGATCGGCTTTATTGAGAAAATGAATGCGTTGGATACAGATAATGTAGAACCACTGTTGCACATGTCGAGCAATGTAAATACGATGCGCAGTGATATAATACAGGGAAGTATAAGCAACGAGGAAGCACTTAAGAATGCAGAAAAACATACCGCACCTTATTTTATTGTTCCCACTGTTATAAAAAAATAATTTTAAATAGCTTCATATGGATTCATCTATCATTCTTCAATTGGAGAATATTAAAAAAAGTTATTACTTAGGAAAAATTGAATTGCCCGTACTAAAGGGTATTACGCTTAATATTTCTAAGAACGAATATGTAGCATTGATGGGACCAAGCGGTAGCGGCAAATCCACTTTAATGAATATCTTAGGCTGTTTAGATTCTCCCACAGGTGGGCGATATGTTTTAAATGGCCAAGATGTAAGTAGGATGCAGGACGATGATCTAGCAGCGGTACGAAATAAGGAGATTGGTTTTGTGTTCCAGCAATTTAATTTATTACCAAGGCTTACTGCGGCAGAAAATGTAGCGCTCCCACTTATTTATGCAGGGGTGAGTAAAAAAGAACGAATAGAAAGAGCCGAAGCGGTTTTGCATAAAGTAAGGCTCGAGGATAGAATGCACCACAAGCCTAACGAATTAAGTGGTGGACAATGCCAGCGGGTAGCGATAGCCAGGGCCTTAATAAATGATCCTGCCATCATATTAGCCGATGAGCCCACAGGTAACCTAGACTCTAAAACATCGCATGAAATAATGGACATACTGGGGAAATTACATGAAGATGGAAATACGATAGTAATTGTAACACATGAAGAAGATATTGCAGGCTTTGCCAGAAGGGTAATTAGGCTAAGAGATGGAGTA
>JANMGS010000252.1:0-18121 GCA_031374745.1 Ferruginibacter sp.
GCCAGGAGGGCCAAAAAGTATTAAATTAAACATAAGTCAAGTACTGTTTTCGTTTCTGGTAAAGATAAGGTAAAAAACAATTTATATAAACTGTTTAAAAAATAGATTTTTTGATAAATTATAAGTTTGTTGGCCATTTTAGAACAAATTCTTTATTTTTTTATACTAAAAAATGTAATGCTACTACCATTTTTTAGATTTTAGATAGAAAATATAAACATAACCAATAAGTGCTATATGATTTTAATAATGTAATGGCAAGCGTATACCTAAACTTTAAGGCTACATATTTAAGGGTTAACAAAAAAGGTATCAGGGAAAATGCTGAATATGATGCTATTGAAACAGTTTAAATTGAAAAATTGTGTGTTCATAATTTTTCATCATTGTATTTTGTACTAAATTACATACTTAATTTTGAACATGTTCAAATACATAAAATACTTAAATCCACTGGTTTTATATGCACTTGCTATTTTAAGCTTTACCAATACTGGTTTATGGTGTTGGTTGCCCATGATTTTTTCTTGGGTTTTTATTCCTTCTGTGGAACTGTTTTTAAACCCAAATACCAAGAATATGACCACTGCCGAAGAAGAATTTGCCAAGGCAGACAAGGCGTATGATTATTTACTGTACTTGGTTGTTTTTTTACAAATGCCCACCTTGTTTTTCTTTTTGTATTCCTTTGGTGAAGCCGATTTGCGTACAGTTGATATCGTTGGAAGGGTAGCTACCATGGGTATGTTGTGCGGCACTTTTGGTATAAATGTAGCACATGAACTTGGGCATAGGAACAATAAATTTGAACAAACACTTGCAAAAATTTTATTGCTGAGTAGCTTGTACATGCATTTTTTTATAGAACACAACAAAGGCCATCATAAAAATGTAGCTACGCCAAATGACCCTAGCAGCGCACGTTACAACGAATGGATATATTTTTTTTATTTTAGAACCATTGTTTACAGCTATTTATCTGCTTGGCATATTGCTGGAGCAGAAACAACAAAAAAGGGAAAAGCAGTTTTTAGTATTTACAACGAAATGATACAAATGCAATTGATACAAATTGCTTTTGTAGCAATTATTTATTTTGCTTTTGGGCCATGGGTAATGTTGTATTTTTTGGCTGCGGCTTTTATGGGAATATTGTTATTAGAAACCGTAAACTATATAGAGCATTACGGATTGCAACGTAAATCTACCGGAGATAATAAATTTGAAAGGGCTTTACCCCAGCATAGTTGGAATAGCAACCATCCAATAGGTAGAATGATGTTGTTTGAGTTAAGCAGACACAGCGACCACCATTATTTAGCAAGTCGTAAATACCAAATACTGCAACACCATGAGGATGCGCCACAATTGCCTACCGGCTACCCGGGGTCGATGCTATTATCATTGGTTCCACCACTTTGGTTTACCATAATGAATAAAAAGATAAAAGCACTTGCAAATTAGGTCTTCATTGCACAGTATATAAAAGCAAGATATTATGTTGTAAGAAGCACCTTAGTGCAGCAATGTTAGATAAAATAATGTCTTGTTTACTAGAGATTGGATATTTTGCAAACAAACTTGTACAATCATTATTTTTATAAATTATTAAGGTATTTTTGTACTCAAATTTTAAAACAAATTATTATGAAATTTTTATTTACGTGCTTGGTAAGTCTATTTTGTATAACTGTATTTGCACAGCCTAATAGCAAGCAAGCAGCAAAAGGAGTTAAATACGGTGCAGCCATTACCGAAAAGGGAGCCATAGAAGTAAACTTGCTTGAAGAAAAATTGGTAACGGCAGATAAGTTTAAAGGAAAAGTAAAAGGAACAGTTACAAGCGTGTGCGAAAAGAAAGGATGCTGGATGAAACTAGCGCAAACAGACGGTGATGGTATTATGATTCGTTTTAAGGATTACAAATTTTTTATGCCATTAAATATAGCTGGAAAAGATGTGGTACTAGAAGGTGAAGCAAAAAAAACAGTTACTTCTGTAGAGATGCTTAAACATTATGCAGAAGATGCTAAAAAAAGCAAAGAAGAAATAGAGAAAATAACTGAGCCAAAAACCGAAATAGAATTTATTGCCACTGGGGTATTGGTGGTAAACTAAAATATACCAACATTTAATTTTAAAGCCGTGATTTTTTTCATGGCTTTTTTTTGCGCAAGTTTATTTGGGTTTATATTCAAAAATTAATTCGGCGTTTTGAGAAAGTGTGGCGCTAGATAATAATTCATATCTTTTTCCTGTAGATGTTGTAAAAATAATCAATGCGGTATTGGGTGGTATGCTTCCAAGGTTCTCGGCAAATAATACGACGCTGTGTATGTTGGTATTTTCATCCAATGTTAAATCAATGAGCAGCGGTTTGTCTGAAAGGCGCTTGTGACTCATAATAACACGGCCATTGTAAAAAATGGTTACACTATCTCCGTCAATTGTACCATTGTCATACACATTTAATGTAATTTTTCTATCATTTACGACTATGCGGCTTATTACTTTATTTATACGCTCATTCGTTTTGTTTATCCTGTTAGTATCTAATTCGATTTTTTTTGCTGGGGGTATTATTTTTGTGATAGAATCTCTTGGTTTTACAATAATAGGTGCAGTAATAACACTGTCTTTTTTATTATTCTGTATGGGATTTTTTTGAGGGGGTGTGATTTTTTTTGGTGTAATAACAGGAGGAGTTTTTATTTTTTTAGGTGGTTCAATTGATTTTACACAATCTTTCATTACGTCCGTTATAATGTAGGGGCGATTGGATACTTTTTTTACTTTTACAGCAATCGGATCTCCTGCTCCCAAAAAAAAGCTTGGTTTTGTTCTGCAAAATCCTCTCAAAATCATGTCGCCATCTTCAATCTCATCTCTCAATCTTAATTGCATCAAGACATGCCCACCACTGTTTGCCATAAAAGAATATCCGCTTAAAAACCACACATCATTTTTTTTGTCGTAGGAACCAGTAAAGTAGGCTTTGCAATAGTCTCTACTTTTTTTATAAACATAATCCCAGGTGTAGCCACATATTTTATCGCCTACTTGAATGATATTTATTTGCAGAAACTCTTCTCCATCAAGATCGCCTTCCCAAGTGCCTGTTATGTTTTGAGCACAACTATTCTTTGCTATAAATAATAAAAACAACGATATAGTAAATAGTCTTTTCAATATTGCATTATCAGGGTTTCGATACTAAAATTACGAATTTATTTTGTAGGTATGTGATGAATTAAATAGTAGGAAAAATTTAACTTATTGTGTACGATTTCTAATATGCATCATTACTATTTACTGCATAAAAAAAGCGACTACATTTTACGTAGCCGCTTTTGAAAAATATTATTTTAAATTATTTGCTTTCTTTCAAAACCATATCTATTGTGATGGCACAAGATACAATTGCCATCTTTTTTTTATCTTCTGTGTATTCAGGTACAATATCTACTACATATTTGTCTGCGGTAGTAAACGCCTCTTTTAAAATGCCATTCCATTTTTTGCTAATGGTTCCTATTTGATTGTTGTTGTTGTCTATGATTTTAAAATTCCAACCTTTCCAATCGCCTGTAATGCTCGCTATTTCCAAACCAGTTTCATCTGCAATTTTAAATGTGGGTTTTAATAAGGCAAATTTTTGTTTGATGGATCCAAGTAAATTGCCGGTATTATCGAAAAGTGTAATTTTAGACATCCAAAATGTCCATCCCCTTTTTATCGAAACAAGTGTATCGCCATTAAGGTCTGTAATTTCTAAATGAAAAGGCAGCATGGCTTTTTTTAGCAATAAACGGAGCATTTTTTGTCCGGTAGTAAGGCGTTGTTGAATCAATCCAATTTCTCCAACTTCATCATATACTTTGTATGCATTGGTAAATTTGAAGAAGCCAATTTTTTCATCTATAAAAAAGGTATTCTTCTCAAAAAAATCTGGGAATATCATGGACATATAAAAAAATAAAAATGTGGTGAGTAAGGTTTAAAATGGAAAGCCCCACTAGGTTTTAGTGGGGCTGCTATTTTTTAGGCAGGATCTATAGTGACTTTAGTCATTTTATCGCCGCCTTCTATGCTGTCTAAAAATTCTAAACCTTCCGTTATTTTACCAAAGCAAGTATGGTTACCATCTAAGTGCTGTGTGCCCTGCCTGTTGTGGCAAATAAAAAATTGAGAACCGCCCGTGTTCCTTCCTCTATGCGCCATGCTCATTACGCCTCTATCATGGTATTGGTTGGGTGCGGCTACTTCGCAATTGATGGTGTAACCTGGTCCGCCGGCACCTGTACCATCGGGGCAGCCAGCTTGTACCATAAAGTTTGGTATTACCCTGTGAAAGCTGAGCCCGTCGTAAAAGCCTTTTTCTACCAAGGCTTTAAAATTATTTGCTGCAATGGGTGTGGCTTCGTCGTACAGTTCAAAACTGAATGTACCTTTGTTTGTTTCTATTTTTCCTGTTGTGGGCATGGTTGTTTGTTTTTGTTTGTGCGGCGAAATTAAGTGGTTTATTTAATTTATAGGGCAGTTATTTTCCAAATCATATCTGCTCCATCGTCTGTTACTAGTAAAGATCCATCGTTCATTACCGCTACAGCTACAGGCCTTCCTCTTACTTCATTTTTATTGGGAGATGCAATAAAGCCTGTAAGAAAGTCTTCTGGTAGTCCTGCTGGTTTGCCATTGGCAAATGGAACAAATACAACTTTGTAGCCAGCAAATTGGGAGCGATTCCAAGAACCATGTTGCCCCACAAAAACACCGCCTCTGTATTTTACAGGAAAACTGTTTTTGTTATAAAAAGCCAAACCCAAAGAAGCTGTGTGTGCACCCAAAGAAACATCGGGCACCAAGGTTTTACTCACGAGTTCTGGATGTGGGTCGTCCTTCATGCGTGGGTCGGGGTTGCTACCAAAGTATGCATATGGCCACTCATAAAAACCACTTTCTTTTAAACTGGTTATATAATCTGGCACCAACTCGTCGCCCAAATCATCTCTTTCGTTTACAGCCGTCCATAGTTTTTTTGTTGTTGGCTCAAAGTCCATACCCACGGGGTTTCTTAGCCCAGCAGCATAAATCCTTTCGCCACTACCATCGGCATTTATTTCTAAAATATTGGCACGGCGTATTTCATTTTCCATACCATTTTCGCCATTATTGCTACCCGAGCCTACACTAATGTAAATTTTTGTACCTGCTTCGTTTGCTATTATATTTCTTGTCCAATGGTTGTTGTAACCACCTGCTGGAAGTGCTGTAATTCTTCTTCCTTCCAATGCTAATGCTGTATCGCCCATATTGTATGGATACATTTCTACTCCATCGGTATTGGCTACATAAAAATGGTTATTGAGTATAAGCATACCCAAGGGTTGGTTTAAATTGGTAGCAAAGCTGAACCTGCTTTCGTAACTACCATTTTTATCGGCATCTCTAAAAAGCGTAATCCTATTGGCACTGTTACCGTTCTTGCTTTCCCCTTTTTTTCTTACTACTTTTTCGCCTTTGTTTTGTATGTTTTTGTTTACCGACGATGAAGATTCGGATACGAAAATATCTCCATTTTTAGCTACATATATCCACCTTGGGTTATCCAATCCTTTTGCAAATAAGCTTACGGTAAAACCTGCAGGTGCAATGGGTTTTTCATTTTCTTTCCAGCCTATTACGTTGCTTATTTTTCTATTGGAACCAGTGGCATACGGGGCAGGCAAATTGGCTGTTTGAAATGTGTTGGTTTGTACTACCGCAGGCTTGCTGTTTTGTTTGGGTGAAGAGCAGGCAGTTGTAACAAATAAAAAAGAAAGCGCTATCGAATATGATATTGATTTGAGCATGATGGATGATTGTGGGTGTAAGTTAAATCATTTAAAATGTACGATAAAAATTGTGTTTTAGGTACAGAATAAAAAGCTAAACTATTTAGTATTTTTTATTATCTTTACGTAAATGATTTTTATGAAAAATTTAAAAATATTTGAGGAGAAAAAAGTGCGTTCGTTGTGGAATGAGGAAGAGGAGAAATGGTATTTCAGTGTAATCGATGTTATTGAAATATTGACTGATAGCTCCGTACCTAAACGTTATTGGACTGATTTAAAAAAGAAACTTACAAATGAAGGAAGTCAGTTGTACGATTTTATCGTACAACTGAAATTTGAAGCTTCTGACGGTAAAAAATATGCCACTGATTGTCTGGAAACGAGAGATTTACTGCGACTTATACAATCCATTCCCTCACCCAAAGCAGAACCATTTAAAACCTGGCTAGCAAAAGTAGGGTATGAGCGCATGCAAGAAATGGCCGATCCAGCGCAAAGTATAGACAGGGCAAGAGAAAACTGGCAAAAGCTTGGGCGAAGTGAAAAGTGGATACAACAAAGAATGACCGGGCAAGAAACCCGAAATAAACTAACCGATTATTGGAAAGATAGTGGTGTGGAAAGGGCAGATGAATTTGCACTGCTAACCAATATTATTCATCAAGAATGGACGGGGCTTACTGTGAAAAAACACAAAGATTTAAAAGGATTAAAATCTCAAAATCTGCGAGACCACATGAGCGAAGCAGAATTAATTTTTACTGCACTGGCAGAATTATCTACCCGGCAAATAGCCGAAACAGACGAGGCAAAAGGCTTGTCAGAAAATGCAAAAGCTAGCAAAAAAGGTGGTGCTATTGCTAAAGATGCAAGGAAAGCTTTAGAAGATAAAACGGGGAAGAGCGTAGTGACGGGGGAGAACTTTTTACCGATAAATGAAAGGAAAAAATTAAAATGAATAGATTAATAATTATTGGAAATGGATTTGATTTAGCACATGGAATGCCAACCAGGTATTCGGATTTTGTGAAGTGGTATTTGACAACACTATTTACTAATTTAGTAAAAGGGGAGGTTAATGATGAAGGAATATATGCATTTCAAAATCCACATTCTAGGTCCAGTCCAAATCAAGGAGCTGAATCACTTATTCGAGCTTTGGATAAAACTCCAATGAATGAAAACCAAATGAAAGGCTTATTTACAATTTTAAATAACCAATTTGTAGAATTCCCTAGCAGCAATACTGAACCTTTTTTTATTGAGTTTAAATTACCTTTTTTAAAAGAAATTTGTTTCTTATATGTAGAGAAAAATTGGGTAGATATAGAAAACTTGTTTTATAAAAAATTATTAGCACTTTCATCAATTGATGAAAAAAATGAAAATAGGAATATTGCTGTCGATTTATTGAATAAAGGAATGGATTATTTAAAAGATAAACTTGAAGAATATCTTGCTACATTACCAATCACTTCTATGAATTTTGATATTTTAGAAATTTTTAAAGAAGATTTTAATCCTACACCAACTATGACGAGAAAACCCGACTCGGCTTTAATTTTAAATTTTAATTATACAAATACAATACATAATTACTTGCAAAATTTAAGTGGCTACAGCTTTAGAAATATATTTATCCATGGTGAGATAAAAAATAAATACAACCCTCTTATTTTTGGATTTGGCGATGAAATGGATGACCATTATAAAGTTTTGGAGAAAACAAACTATAATGGGTTTCTAGATAATATGAAATCATTTGGATACTTTAAAACAAAGAATTACCAAGAAATAACTGGTTTTATTAATTCGGATGAACCTTTTGAAGTTTTTATTATGGGACATTCTTGCGGTCTTTCTGACAGGGTGATGCTTAACATGATTTTTGAACATCATAATTGTAGGTCAATAAAGATTTTTTATTACGATGACGGGAAAAATAATAATTATAAAACTTTAACACAAGAAATCTCAAGGCATTTTAATAAGAAAAATGATATGAGGCTTAAAATTGTACCTTTTGAAGATTCAATACCATTGCCACAATTAAAATAAATTTGCAATATGACAACAATAGACAAATTAAATAAAAGCAAATTGCCAATTGTAAAAATCGATAAGTCTCTTGAAAGATTAAGGGGTAAAAATTTATTTCCTGAAAAGCTTGCAAAAGCAAATGAAACAATTGCAAAAGTTGGTTTGCCTAAAAGATAGCTACTCATTCTAAAGTCATTTTTTTAATTATGTTTTTTGCAATCACATCTATCTCCGCTTCGCCAAATTGAAAACAAAAAGATGCATGGCTCCCGACAAAAATACCGGGACAGGTGCGCTGCTAAGGCGAAAATCCTTTTGTGAGGCACGAACAAAAGACCTACCGGTCGGTAGGCAAGTTGAAGACGGGCAGCGGACAAATGTTAAACAATGGTTTTCCGCCCATAGCCCCAAAAAGGAATTTGAGATTTAAAGATTGTAGGTTTAAGATTGTTACCTATTTGTAGCACCTAACCCGTAACCGCAACTTTAAAACCCGTAACTCTTTTCCTAATCCCACCATTAAAATTTATCTTTGCAAAATGCCGAATTATTTAGACGAATTGAACGAGCCGCAAAGAGAAGCGGTGTTACACAAAGACGGGCCCATCATGATTATTGCGGGTGCCGGTAGTGGGAAAACAAAAGTACTTACTACAAGAATTACTCATTTGATGAGCTACCATGGGGTAGATGCTTTTAATATACTCGCCCTCACATTTACCAACAAAGCCGCCAAAGAAATGAAAGAAAGGGTTGAGCGTATTTTGGGAAACAGCGAAGCAAGAAATTTATACATTGGTACTTTTCACAGTGTGTTTGCACGCATATTGCGCAGCGAAGCACCCAATATTGGTTACCCCAGCAATTTTACCATTTACGATACGGACGATGCAAAGAGCGTGGTGAAAACCGTTATCAAAGAAATGGACTTAGATGATAAACAGTATAAAGCCAATGTGGTTTATAACAGAATATCAGCAGCAAAAAATGCACTGGTAGGCCCTGCAGAATATGCAAACGATTATGCATTGCAACAAGAAGATGCTCGTGCAAACAGGCCAATGATTGGGCAGATTTACGATGCCTATGCCAAGCGCTGTTATAAAAATGGCGCCATGGATTTTGATGATTTGTTGATTAAGTTTTACATCCTCTTAAAAAATGTGCCAAAGAGTTTAAGTAAGTACCAGCAAAAATTTAAATATTTATTGATAGATGAGTACCAAGATACCAACACTGCACAGTACGAAATTGTAAAACTCTTGGGTGCTATGCACGAAAATGTATGTGTAGTGGGCGATGATGCACAAAGTATTTATAGCTTTAGAGGAGCAACGATAGAAAATATTTTGCAGTTTGAAAAAGATTACGACGATGTAAAAGTGGTAAAGCTGGAGCAAAATTATAGAAGTACCAAAAATATATTGAGCGTAGCAAACGAAATAATTGGAAACAACAAAGGGCAAATAGAAAAGAATTTATTTACCAATAACGACCAAGGCGAAAAAATAAAACTCGTGCGCACCATGACGGATAACGACGAGGGAAAAATGGTGGCAGATGCTATACAAGAAAATAAATTGCGCAACCATTATTTTAACCAAGATTTTGCCATCCTGTATAGAACCAATGCACAGAGCAGGAGTTTTGAGGAAAGCCTCAGACGTATGGGCATTGCCTATCGGATATACGGAGGCGTAAGTTTTTACCAACGCAAAGAGGTAAAAGATTTGCTCAGTTATTTGCGGATTGTTGTAAACCCCAGGGATGAGGAAGCCCTAAAAAGGATTATCAATTACCCAGTACGTGCCATAGGTAAAACTACCATAGATAAAGCAGTATTGTTTGCAAATGAAAACAACCTGAGCATGTGGGATATTTTGTGCAACGCTGCTATGTATGGTTTTAAAAGTGGAACACTTGAAGCAATAGACAACTTTGTAACCATGATAAAAATGTTTCAAAGTGAATTGCCCAAAAAGAATGCATACGACCTTGCTTTTCTGGTAGGTAAAAATTGCGGCTTGGTAAAAGATTTGTTTAACGATAAAACCACCGAAGGGTTAGCAAGGTACGAAAACGTGCAGGAGTTGCTCAACTCTATTAAAGAATTTACCGAAACCCCCATGAATGAAGAAGACGGCGAAGTGGGTGATAAAAGTCTAGGCGGATATTTACAACAAATCGTTTTACTAACCGATGCCGACCAAGGCGATGATAAAAACCAAGATGTGGTAAAACTAATGACTATACACGCTGCAAAGGGATTGGAATTTCCAGTGGTATTTGTTGGTGGATTGGAAGAAACCCTTTTTCCCAATGCCATGAGCATAAATAGTAGAGAAGAATTGGAAGAAGAACGCAGGTTATTTTATGTGGCCATTACAAGGGCTAAAACGAAATTGTATTTGAGTTACAGCAATGCTCGCTACCGTTTTGGGCAATTGCAACAGAATGAACCGAGCCGCTTTATAGATGAAATGCCCGAAGATAATTTAGACAAAAGTTATGCAGGTGCAGCGGCAAGAAACAATGCAAGCAGTGCAGGTAACCGTGGCAGCGCATTTGAGCGCATGGGTAGGGGATTTGAAAATACGGGTGGAAGCCAAGGAGGCTTGTTTGCCAAAAAAGAACCCAGCAAACCTTCGTATGCTGCACCCGCACGGCCACAAACAAAAGAACACACTGCATCTACAAATTTTGTACCCAGTAATACAGCCGACCTAGCCGAGGGACAAAAAATTGAACATCAGAAATTTGGCTTTGGTGTAATTGCAAAAATGGAAGGAGCTGCTCACAATCCTATAGCCACTATAAATTTTGAATTGAATGGTGAGAAAAAAATAATGTTGAATTATGCAAAGCTGATGATAGTGGAAAACTAACCACTTTTAATTATCGTTAATTTGGTATTGTTTTTGCCAAAATTTGCAAACAAGGCAACTAAGATATCAATTTATTCGTTATTTGTTTTTAAATGGTATACCTATGAAAAAATATTTACTCTCTACATTTATTTTGTTGTTAATAGTTTTCATTTCTTCTAGCTTTTACGAAAAAAACAAGAACTTATACCATAGCCCGCTTAGAAGTGGTGGGGCTGCCGCAGTAGGTGGTGCAGGCCGTACAGGTGCACCATTTGATGCTGGTACTTGTAGTAATTGCCATGGAGGAGGTAGTTTTGCACCAACTTTCGATGTAGAACTTTTAAATATTTCTAATGTTCCAGTTACTACTTATACACCAGGTGCAAGCTATACTTTAAGAATTACTATTACACCTACAAATGGTTCGCCATCTTACGGTTTTCAAACTACTTGTGTGCAAGCTAGTACAAACAACAATTTAGATACATGGGAAACAGCCTCCTTGCCATTTTATGCAGCAAATGTTCTTTTGGCGTCTACAGGTAGAAATTATGTAGAGCACATAGCAACATTAGGCAATAATGTGATGAATATCCCTTGGACAGCCCCTGCTTCAGGTTATGGTTCGGTTAGTTTTTATTCTATTGGCAATGCGGTAGATGATACAGGTGGTACAGGTGGGGACAGTCCAACTTCACCGAACATTTTAACCATTACTGAAGGCGTTTTGCCTGTAACACTTACTACATTCAAAGGAGAAGAAACAAAAAGCGGCAATCAACTATTTTGGGAAACAGCACAAGAAATAAACAACGATTTTTTCTTAGTAGAACACAGTAGCAACGGAAGAGATTTTACAGCTATTGGGAAAGTAATTGGAAATGGAAATTCGAACGCTACACATTCTTATTCTTTTAAACACCAAGGTATATCGAGCGGTAGAAATTACTACAGGCTTGCACAAACAGACTACGATGGAAGGGTGAAGTATTCGCAGATTGTAACCATTGAAAATAAAGACAATTCTTTTTCTATCAACATTTCACCCAATCCTGTAGTAGATAAAGTCATATTGAAAGGAACAGCAGGGCTTATTGGTAATAGATATTTTATTGTAAATAATCTTGGTGCTACTGTTTTATCAGGGATATTACAAGCCGATAATATTAATGTGCAACTTTTGCCAAAAGGCTCTTATTTTATACGAATTCAGCAAAAAAATAATGCAATACTTACTGGGCAGTTTGTAAAATAAGATACGGAGGAATGATTGTTGATGATATCGAATGGACAGCTAGATTTTAAAAATCGTAATACAATTCGCTTTTTTTAAATAGGGCTGTCCATTTTTCTACAAAGCCTTCGGGAAATGTCCTGTCTGGTACTACAATAGATATTTCAAATAAATTGTACTTCCCTTGTTTTAGATAAAAGATGGCAGACTCTTGCCTTAACTGTTTCTGGTTAAAAATGCCTTCCACTTTATACATATACTAATAAGTTTTGACGCTGGTATCTTTTTCTAATGGAGTAAAAGTAGCTTCTGATGAATGTGCAAGAATTGATTTTTTATAGGCAACCCAAATAGAATCCGTATACTTTGTTTGGATATTCCTATAGGTTTTTATTGTACCAAGCATCTTCCATTTTTTTCTACTACTTTTCCTTGGTAAATAATATTCAGTAAATTCATTTCCTTTTTTTTCCTTTCCTTCAAAAACCAATTGGTCCTCTATTGGCCAAAATATCGATATTTTTTCTGCCTTTGCTTGGGCAAATAAATTGATTGTTATGAATGATAATATGATAATCAATAGTTGTTTAAGCATGTATGTTGGTTTACGTTTGTAAAGTAATGCATAAAGGCTTACAATATATTTCCACATCCCACAAACATCTCATTTTAAAAAAATGTAATTTTGTACTATGGATGAAACATTCGTAAACAAAGTAGCAGATAGCGGTATTATTACGCTCAATTTAGAAGATTTTTACCCAAAAGAAGACGTGGCCGTTTTTGATATGAAAGACCATCTTTTTATGGGCTTGATATTAAGGGAAAAAGATTTTAGGGAAGCGCTTAAAAACTTGGATACTGCTATTTACGAAAACAAAATTGTAGCACTCACTTGCAGTGCAGATGCGGTAATACCCATGTGGGCATATATGCTGGTGGCAAGTTTACTACAACCCATTGCCAAAGAAATTATTTTTGGTACCGAAGTTTATGCAAAAGAAAATACACTTCTTCGAAATATTGATAATTTGGATATTGCTGCATACGCTGATGCAAGGGTAGTAATAAAAGGCTGTGGTGAATTACCGATAGGAGAAGTAGCCTATATAGCCATTACAAAAAAACTTCGCCCAGTAGCTAAAAGCATCATGTACGGTGAGCCTTGTAGTACAGTGCCGGTGTTTAAGAAAAAAGCAGTATTGGCCTCCTCTATCTCTTCCACAGGAGGAGAAAATCTGGAAGATAAAAGCGAATAAAAAACATACCCTAGATTATTGCTATTTTAACCCCCATTTTCACATTTGCCCATTTTCACATTTGCCTATTTGCACATTTGCACATTTGCATATTTGCCCATTTTCACATTTGCACATCGCCTAAAACCACCCTCTCTTTTTAAAAGATCTTATCATAAACAATGGTATAAAAAGCATAAGCCCAACAGATACAAAAAAGCCCCACTTATTGTGTAATAGTGGAATAATATCAAAATTCATCCCAAAAATGCCACCTATAACAGTAGCAGGTGCAAGTAAGCAAGTTACTACCGCCATTACCTTCATAACTTCATTCATGCGTAGGTTTACATTGCTCAAATATAAATCTTGAAGCGTCATTATCATATCTCGGTAGTTCTCCGAAAGATCAAATGCTTGTATGATATGATCGTACACATCTTTAAAATACTTTTCCGTTCTGTCATCAATAAGCTCACTTTCGCTTCGCAAAATGCCGCCAATTAATTCTCTTACTGGCGCTATACTTCTTTTTAATACGATCATTTCTTTGCGAAGTGTATTTATTCTAACCAAACTACGGTTGTTCGAATTCTTAATAATATCTTCTTCCAACAATTCTATTTTTTCGCCCATTTTTTCCATTACCAAAAAATAATGATCTACAATATAATCTAGCAAAGAATAAAATAAAAAATCGGCTCCGTTTTGCCTTACTTTACTGCCGCTTATTTTTATTTTTTCCCTCAACGAATTAAAAGGATCTCTCAATGCATCTTCCTGAAATGAGATAACGAAATTTTTCCCGAGCACTATACTTACTTGCTCTGTTTCTAGAGAAGCATTTTTTTCATCGAAGGATAACATATTGAGCAAGCAAAAAATCAACCCGTCTATTTCATCTGTTTTGGGCCGTTGCCCTATACTTAAGATATCTTCTGCTATAAGCGGGTGAATATTAAAATGGCTGCATATTTTTTCTACATTATCTTTTCTAAGTCCATCGGTATTTATCCAAGTAATGGTTTGGGAATCTAAATATTGATAGGTTTCTTCCACCTGCTTTACTTCATAATGTTTTACAATTTCTTTGTTGTAGTCATATACAGAAATAAGCGATTGTTCTGGCTCTTTACGAGTAGGCTCTGCAGTGGGATTTACTTGCAATACTTTTTTGGTACGCAATAGCTCCATGGGGTTTAAAATATAATCGAGGTATTTTGATGGGTTCATTAGTGCATTAATTTTTTACATAAAAATGAAGCTATTTTAGCTGATTAGCTATTTGATTTATTTTATTTTCGAGCGAATCAAATTGTACCTGCGCATTTGGTTTACCCGATAAAATATTAATAAAGGCGAATGCTTCTTCTTTTCTAAGTTTAATATAGCTTAACAGTGCTTTTCCTTTTTTCATTCTTACTTCGCCGAGGTCCATTTTATCTATTGAAGAAAAAAGAGAATCGCTTTTCTCCCAAAGAGGAATTGCAATATTTTCAATTTTTATTTTTTTTGATTCATTACTCAAGGTACTGTCATTTATCACATTTATTGCATCCTCCTCATATTTAATAAAAGTTTCTAACTTTTTATCAAATAAATCATTGTCTTTATATTTTATTTCGCTCAATTCACTTAATATTTCCTTTCTTGCAGATTGAGATGCTTCGTTTTTTTGTAAATAAAAGAAAGAAGAGCCAATGGTTACTAGTATAATTATTGGCAATATCCAAGCTGTTTTTAGTCCTTCTTTTTCCTTTTTAATTGCTATTACAAATAAATACCCAAAAACAAATCCACTAACCAATCCCCCTATGTGTGCCGAATTATCTACACCTCCTTTCATACCAAAAGCCAGGTTATAAAAAATGAATAAACCGATACTTTTTAGAAGTGTATCTCTTACCGATTTTGGTATAAGATTGGAAGTGAGTAATGCTAAAAATAAACCATACATACCAAATACGGCGCCAGATGCGCCAGCAGAATTTGCGCCTTCTTTGCTATGCCACCATAAACTTACTACACTTGCAATAACACCTGTACATAAATAGGCAGTCAGATATTTTATTTTGCCAAGCATTGGTTCTAAATAAATGCCAATGGTATAAAGGCAATACATATTCATCAACAAATGAATAATGCCAAAATGAATGAATGTACTTGTAATTAAACGCCACCAATCGCCAGATAGTGTTAATGGAGTATAGTTACTACCCCATTTCATATGTACAAGGCCATTAGGGTCAATTAATCCAGCTCCATCTAAAACCATCAAAATAAATACAATGATATTAACGGCAATAATGGCATATGTAGCGTAAAGGTTGCTTCCATTGGGTTTCATAGCTTCATTAATTGCTGCCTCTTCTTTTTCTTGTTCTGCTATTGCTTCCATGGTTTTATTTCTTAACTCCATTAAATAAGCTTTGTTCTTTTCTACAATTTCAGGCGACGATAATTGTTGTTGATTTTTATATTCAGTTATAAATGCAGTTACATTTTTTTTATTTCTGCCAGCTATATCAAACGATTCCCCCGATACCATTTCGCTTATTATGGTCAGTTCATTGTTAAAGTTATAGTATGAAATTTGTTGTTTACTTTTTGAATCTTTATTTGAGGTTGTTCCAATAATTTTTGAATCGATAACATATTCCATTGGCCAACCCAATTTGAGAAATGTTTCACAAGCAATAGACATGGCCGTTTCTGAATCTATCTCAACTTTTAAACTTTCCTGGTATCTTGGCATCGAGTTTTATTTTTTATGAAATTAGTTGTTTTGTAGTGATATTTTCAAAAATTGATTTCTAGTAAAATATTAAGGATTAACTTTAAGCTAAAAAAAAGAGCAAGTCTTACAAACTTACTCTTAAAATATTTTCTCTGTGATCTTTGTGTATCCTTTTGTGCCTTTGTGGTTCAAACTCCCTAAAACGCCGCACTCTTTGGATACCTCGGAAAAGGAATCACATCCCTGATATTTGTCATGCCCGTTACAAAAAGTATCAAGCGCTCAAAGCCAAGCCCAAAGCCTGCGTGTGGACAAGCACCAAACCTGCGGGTATCCAAATAAAAACTCATTTCTTCGGTTGGTATATGCATTTCATCCATACGTTGTACCAATTTATCTAGCCGTTCTTCTCTTTGAGATCCACCCACCATTTCGCCTATGCCAGGTACCAATATATCCATGGCTGCTACCGTTTTGCCATCATCATTTTGGCGCATGTAAAATGCTTTTATCTCTTTTGGATAGTTGGTAAGTATAACCGGTTTTTTAAAATGCTTTTCTACCAAATATCTTTCGTGCTCACTTTGCAAATCAATTCCCCAACCCTCTATCAAATATTGAAATTTCTTCTTTTTGTTGTGGTTGCTTTCTCTCAATATATCAATGGCTTCTGTGTAAGTAAGTCTTTCAAAATCGTTGTCCACCACAAAATTCAATTTTTCCAGTAAGCCCATTTCGCTGCGCTCGTTTGTTGGCTTTTGTTTTTCTTCATCCTCTAGTCTTTGTGCAAGAAAAGCCAAATCATCTGCATTGTGCTCCATTGCATATCGGATAATGTATTTGATAAAATCTTCTGCAAGGTTCATGTTGTCTTCCAAATCATTGAACGCTACTTCGGGTTCTATCATCCAAAATTCTGCCAAGTGGCGAGTTGTATTGCTATTCTCTGCTCTAAACGTAGGGCCAAATGTATAGATATCGCTAAAAGCCATGGCCGCCAATTCGCCTTCCAATTGTCCACTCACCGTAAGGTTGGTGCTTTTGCCAAAAAAATCTTCTTTAAAATTGATACTGCCATCTTCATTTCTTGGGGCAGTTCCATCCAATGGTAAAGTGGTTACTTTAAACATTTCACCTGCACCTTCGGCATCGCTTCCGGTTATAATGGGTGTGTGCATGTACACAAAACCACGGTCGTTGTAAAATTTATGAATGGCATATGCAAGGCTGTGACGCACCCTAAAAATGGCACCAAAAGTATTGGTACGCATACGCAAATGTGCTTGCTCACGCAAAAACTCCAAGCTGTGTTTTTTGGGTTGCAATGGAAATTTCTCTGCATCGCTATCGCCCAATATTTCTATGGCAGTTGCTTTCAATTCAAATTTTTGCCCCTTGCCAAGCGATTCTATTATTTGCCCGGTAGCTTTTATACATGCCCCTGTGGTAATGCGTTTCATGGTTTCATCCGACAGCAAACCAAGCTCGGCCACCACTTGTAAGTTATTATTGGTACTACCATCGTTCAATGCTATAAACTGGTTGTTTCTAAAAGTGCGAACCCATCCCATAACCGTGGCTTCGTAATTTGCTGTATCGCCTGCTAGCAGCGCTTTTATCTTTGTTCTTTTATTAAACATATAACTATTTTGTGGCTGCAAATATAAAGATTAAAAAAGTAGGAGGGCTTGGGCGGTAAAAATTAGTGCATTTGGCAGCATTGGTTCGGGCTATTCGTTACAATCTTTTTGCTAGCTTAAGGCTAACAAAAAGGATTTTCACTTCTATCCCGCCGCTTTTCAGCAGTTAATCTTTTTTCAGCTTTTTAGATGGAGTAGATTTACTCCAGCTAACCGAAAAAAGCAATAAATGAAATACTGGAAGATTAAAAGCCCGATATGTGCAATGATTAATTAAAATAATAAAATGAATGTATTAATCAGTGTAAATCCATCCAATCCGTGCCATCCGTGTTCCAACAATCTGCAACATTTCCCTATTCCATTAGCCATTTGCAAGTTGCAAAGACGGTATTTGCTTTTGAGCTAAAGCAAACCCTCCAAATAATACCACAGAATAGATTAAATCACCATATAAAGTACCTTGAGCAAAAGGAATAGCGGCAGTATAACAAAGCATTAAACCGCTAAAAGTTTGAGGATAGCCAG
>JANMGS010000277.1:0-2735 GCA_031374745.1 Ferruginibacter sp.
CCAGTCTTTTTTGCCAAATCTAAATGACCACTTACAAAATCGGCATGAAAATGCGTAAGGAAAACATACTTTATTTTGGCATTGTCTTTTACTGCCCTGTCTAAATAAGGTTGTACTTCCCTTAGTGGATCAAAGATGGCCGCTTCACCGCTGTTTTCAATGTAATAAGCAGCATGTGCAATGCAGCCGGTATAAATTTGCTCAATTTTCATATGACTCGTTTTTTAACAAGGGCAAATTTGTCCAAAATTTTCAATTTTTCCTGTAACAATGGTTACAATTAAAACTGATAACAATCATAAAGGAGTATGGGATTTATAACCAAACAGCTAGTAAAATTTGGTATTTTTGAAGTCTGAAAAAGTTAGCTGTCATATTACTCCTATTTGTGTACACAAGTACAACGCTAGGTGCTACTGTGCATGTACATTTTTGCATGAACAAATTTGTAAGTTGGGAATTGATGCACAGTATAAACGACAAATGTGGCAAATGTGGCATGAAAGAAGATGCAACAAAAAAAGGCTGTTGCAAAGAGGAACACAAACAATTAAAGTTAGCTACTGATCATCAAAAAAGCGCTGCAACATCTTTTACGAATATAATTTCCACGCCTGCATGTATAAAACCTCTATTCAGTTATAATTTTCAAATACAAAAATTTGAAACAGTTACTGACATTATTTTTCACCCTCCTCAAAATCTAAAAACACAAAAATTAACTATTTTGTATTGTACATTTCTTATTTAAACATTAATGTATTTTTAGTACCGAAACTTTACACTGTTCGGATATTTGTTTACAACATTAATTTAAATAAAAAATATCATACAATGAAAACGCTCCTATTAATGGCAACAACCATGTTGCTAGCAACTACTACTCTAACAGCCCAAATTAAAAATAAAAAAACAGACGTCGTAAAAGTATATGGCAACTGTAGCATGTGCAAGGCTAAAATTGAAAAAGCGGCCAATCAGAAAAACATTTCGAAAGCCGTTTGGGATGAAGACAATGCCATAGCAATCATTTCATATGATTCTACAAAAACATCTAAAGGAATTATTCTAAAAAAGATAGCTGCTGCAGGATATGACAATGAATCTTTTTCTGCACCTGCTGCAGCATATAGGAAATTGCCCGGTTGTTGTCATTACGATAGAGCCAAAAAATAATTACACTCATTAAATGGAGGTTTTTAAAATAAAAATTCCTTCATTTTACTAAAACCAATAATAATGAATAAAATTATTATTGCGGTTTTATGTGCTGTAATAAATTTTACAGCAGCCGCACAAAAGAAAAATATAAAAACAGACACTTTTAAAGTGCTAGGCGCTTGTGAGCAATGTAAAGCAAGGATAGAAACAGCCTTAAAAAACATAGGCACTTACAAAGCAAATTGGGTTATAGAAACCAACATGCTTACGGTGAGTTATGATAGCACAAAACTATCTAAGACTGAAATTTCTAAAAAGCTAGCAGCTGTAGGGCACGACAATGAAGAATTTAAAACAGATGAAAAAACGTACAACAGTTTGCCCAAATGTTGTTATTATGATAGAGGAGTAAAAACGGTTCTAATGAAGGGTTCAATTGATTCGCTAATAATTGAAGATAATAACCGAAAAAATACTTCCAACTTAGTGGGCATTGTACTGGCAGAAGATGAACGAGGAGTCTTGACACCAGCTATGGGAGCTTCTATCAGAAATATCCAAACCAACAGCGGAATAATTGCGGATAAAGGCGGTACATTTAAATTACCTATTTATTTGCCAGCAAAAATAGAAGTTGGATTTGTAGGCTATAAAAAAGATACGGTTAGCATTAATTCTTTCGATGAGGTAAAAATTGTTTTAAAATATTCAAATGCTCATCAATTAAAAGAAGTAATTTTTGATTCACGCAAACCTTCTACTTATATATCAAAACAAAGTACGCTAAATACACTCAATATTGGTACAAGGGAATTAACCAAGGCAGCCTGTTGTAATCTTTCCGAAAGTTTTGAGACCAGCCCTTCGGTAGATGTAAGTTACACGGATGCTGTTACTGGAATCAAACAAATACAGTTATTGGGCTTATCTGGCAACTACATTCAACTTACTACAGAAAATACACCAGAGATACGTGGGCTTGCCGGCAGCTACGGCCTCACATTCATACCCGGCCCATGGGTAGAAGGCATACAAGTAACAAAAGGTACAGGCTCTGTTGCCAATGGTTTTGAAAGCATTGCAGGACAAATAAACATAGAAGAAAAAAAGCCAGATAAAATGGAAAAGCTATTTATCAATACCTACGCAAACAATATGGGTAGGCTCGAAACAAACATACATCTATCGCAAAAAATAAATGATAAATGGAGTACGGCATTGCTTACACATGCAGATGGGGTTTTTAAAAAAAGAGATGCAAACAACGATGGTTTTTTAGACAATCCCGTGGGCCGACAATTTAATTTAATAAACAGGTGGCGCTATGCAGATGAAAAAGGGTTATTTGCTCAATTTGCTGTAAAAGCAATAAACGATAAAAGACAATCGGGCGAAAATGATTTTAATGAAGCCACAGATAAATTCACCAGCAAAAAATATGGTGCAGGCATTGATGTGCAACAATATGCTTTCTCGGGAAAATTGTACAAATACTCCTTTTTCATCTGCATAGCGCCACCTGTTTATTACATTAAATTGTCGGCCCACTGGGTTATCTAAAAATCCATCGTTGT
>JANMGS010000310.1:0-4044 GCA_031374745.1 Ferruginibacter sp.
CTTTCGATATCTGGTACCCAGCAATCATCTGCAGCATAACCAACGGGTATCAATAAAAATGGCTTTTCGTTTGCTGGGCGATTAAGCACTTTACTTAAAAAATTCATGGGTGAAGGTGTATGTGTGAGTGCCACCAAACCAGCATTGTGTATGGCTGCGAGCAGAAATCCGCACGCAATGCCGCAACTCTCGTTGGCATAATACACATTGGTTTTATTTCCCGTTTCATCTACATCATAACTTTTTTTAAATACAATAATGAGGTAAGGGGCTATTTCTAAAAATTCTTTTTTCCAATCTGTTTGCAGTGGCAATAAATCATTTTTCCATTCTTCGGGCATGCGACTATTGTAACTTTCAAATTCTTCTTTTTCTGCTTCGGTGCGTATTTGCTTTTTTATTTGAGGGTTGCTCACCACACAAAATATCCATGGTTGTTTGTGCGCTCCACTAGGGGCAGAAGATGCGGTAAGGATTATATTTTCTATTACTTCTAATGAAATTTGTTTGCTGCTAAAATCCCTACAGCTCCTACGCTCGTTCATTGAGTTATAAAAGGTGCTGGCTTTTTCTAACATTAGCTTTTCACTAAAACCTTCTTTTACATGTTGAACGAATGGATAATTATTGATGAATTTTTTATTTCCCATTGGTCATTTATTTATCCAAAGTTTCATAATCTTTTTTATAATAAAAGTCTACTAAAGCTAGCTGCTGAGCATAGCAGGGATTACAAGAATTTAAAAATTAGAATTAATTTGCTAACTATTATAACGGATGAATTTAATAGTTCTTTTGGTAAGTTTTTAAAAAAAATAGGTTTCTTCGTATTTACTTTTTGTCTTGATACAAAAAGTAACAAAAAAATCAAGGCTTCCGAAAAAAAGCTAAAAATTTGAATATCTGTCTAAAATGAAATCAGCTACAGCAGCAGAATAAAACCAAGCAGGGGTGCGACTTACACGCAAAGAATACTTTTCAACATTGGTAACATCGATTTCATTTCTTAACGACAGATATTCAAATTTTCTTAACGCTTTTTTTCTAATGCCAATCCACCGCTACAAATTTCGAACTATGGCTTTTAATCAAAAAACGTATTCTTGAAAAGTAGTTAGATGGAATAGAAGCGAAAATGCCTTTTTGATTCCGCCTAAGCGGGATCAAAAAGACATTGTAGCGTATAGCCCGTAACCAATGCTGAGGAAGGGTTTTCAGCTCATGCTCCGCTTTGTTGGCTAGTAAATAAAATGAGTGATTTGTTGTTTAACGTTTTTAATTTTATTTCCTATAATCGAGTCTGTAATTGTACTACCATTTCATTTTTCCAACTAGAAAATGTACCAGCCAAAATTTGTTCTCTTGCTTGCGTAACAAGCCATAAATAAAATGCCAAATTGTGCACACTTGCAATGGTGAGGCCCAAGTATTCTTTACCTTTAAAAAGATGGCGCAAATATGCCTTGCTGTAAAAATTACTGGTTGGACAATCAATTCCATCATCAATTACAGAAAAATCATTTTCCCACTTTTTGTTGTCTATGTTGATGATGCCTTTGGATGTAAACAACATGGCATTTCGTCCATTGCGTGTAGGCATTACACAATCAAACATATCTACCCCTAGCGCAATATTTTCGAGTATGTTCCAAGGCGTACCTACTCCCATGAGGTAGCGTGGTTTATTGCTTGGTAAAATATCGCAACACAGTTCAGTAAACTCATACATAGTCTCGGTAGGCTCGCCTACGGAAAGACCACCGATGGCGTTGCCCACGGCATTTTTAGATGCAATAAATTGTGCGGATTCCGTCCGTAAATTTTTATAGGTACTTCCTTGTACTATTGGAAAAAGATTTTGTGTGTAGTCGTATTTATCTGGTGTTTCGTTGAAATGTTTTATACACCTATCGAGCCAACGATGTGTAAGCTCCATGCTATTTTTTGCATACTTTTCATCGCTGGGAAATGGTGGGCATTCGTCAAATGCCATCACAATATCGCCCCCAATAATGCGCTGTGTATCCATTACATTTTCTGGCGTAAATAAATGCTTACTACCATCTATATGCGACTTAAAAACCACCCCTTGCTCGGATATCTTTCTACTATTGGCCAGCGAAAAAACCTGGTAGCCTCCACTATCGGTTAATATTGGTTTATCCCAGCCATTAAATTTATGCAAACCTCCTGCAGCTTCTAAGGTTTCTAAACCTGGACGTAAATACAAATGGTAGGTATTCCCCAGAATTATTTGCGCTTTTACTTCTTCTTTTAGTTGTTGTTGTGTAACCGCTTTTACCGTGCCTACGGTGCCTACTGGCATAAAAATAGGTGTTTGTATTATGCCATGGTCGGTGTTAATGGTTCCTGCTCTTGCTTTTGTGGTACTATCTGTTTTCTCTAAAATAAAATCTAATGCCGCCATAATAATGTCTAATGCTGTAATGTACGCTTGTAAAAATGCAAGAATAGCACAATTAAGTAATAAAACAATTGAACAATGTAGGTTTTATATAATATTTTTGCAATCATGATTTTTTCTAAACTACTTGCACATTGGCCATTGGCAATTTTTATTTTTTTCTGTACACTCGTATTAATTCGGCTATTCTATTTTTCTTTCTTTTTTATGAGGATTGCATTTTACAAGCCCAAAACAAAAACAAGCTCTAGAACAAATGCAGTAAGTGTTATTATTTGTGCCAGAGATGAAGCGGCAAATCTTGCAAAAAATTTGCCGGGCGTTTTGGTACAAGATTACAAAAGCACACACGAAGTAATTGTAGTTGATGATAACTCTTATGACGAAACAAAATATTTATTGGAAGAAATAAAGAAAGAATTTAAGCAATTACATGTTGTAGAACTAACACAAGAAGCAAAAATGATTCCGGGGAAAAAATTTCCGTTGAGTATAGGAATAAAAACTGCCAAACATGAGATTGTTTTACTTACAGATGCAGACTGTGTACCAGCAAGTGAACATTGGATAAATAGCATGCAAGAAGTGTATGATGATGAAACAGAAATTGTATTGGGTTATGGGCCTTATCATAAAAAAGCAGGCTTGCTAAACAAACTTATACGTTGGGAAACTTTTCACACTGCATTGCAATATATGAGCTATGCACTTGCAGGAAGCACATATATGGGAGTAGGAAGAAATTTATCTTATAAAAAAGCCATTTTTTATAGGCACAAAGGTTTTAGTGCACACAACAATATCCCAGGTGGTGATGATGATTTGTTTATAAATATGGCTGCTACAAAAAACAATGTAAAAATAAACATTGATGAAAATAGTTTTACATTGAGTACCCCTGCAGAAAGTTTTGCCCAATGGAGAAGCCAAAAAAATAGACACTACACTACCTCTAAGTATTATAAACCTTTGCATAAATTTTTACTAGGTTTATATGCTTTATCACAATTTTTGTATTACCCAACACTTATAGTTGCTTGTATATTTTACAACTGGATATTTTGCCTTATAGGATTTTTTATCCTATTTCTATTTCAATCTATTGTGTACCAAAAAACAATGAAAAAATTGGGCGAAAAAGACTTATTTCCATTTTTCCTTTTTTTCGAAATATGGATGTTTTTTTATTATATCATTTTTGCACCATCTTTGTTAAAGAAGCCTAAGCCAACTTGGAAATAGGCAAAGTGTGGTGTTCAACGTTTTTATTTAGATTGTAGTCTTTATAATATTTTGAAGTAAAAGTGAAAGCAATCATTACTAAAAATAATAATCCCCATCATGGAATTGATAAAAAAATATTTTTCAGATTTTACCTCAACCCAAGAACAGCAGCTTGCACTCCTAAAAGAGTTATACACAGATTGGAATGAAAAGATAAATGTAATCAGTAGAAAAGATATGGATAATTTTTATTTGCATCATGTATTACATTCTATGAGTATTGCTACAAAATTTGAATTTAAAGCAGGCATGGAAGTAATGGACCTTGGTTGTGGTGGTGGCTTTCCCGGCCTACCACTTGCAATACTTTTTCCTGAAACCCAATTTCATTTGGT
>JANMGS010000311.1:0-3188 GCA_031374745.1 Ferruginibacter sp.
GAAGTACAGCGAAAAGTTGTTTGCGAAGAGTTTAAGGAACACTACATTAATAAACCATATGGAGATGTGATGCATAAGTTGCTTAATCTTACCTACACAACCCACCCGTATAGGTGGATGACAATTGGTGCATCTTTGAAACATGTAGAAGATGCTACGCTTGCAGATGTAAAAGCATTTTTTAAAAAACATTACAATCCATCCAATGCCATTCTTACGGTGGCTGGCAATGTGGATGTAGCACAAATTAAAGTATTGGTAGAAAAGTGGTTTGGAACGATACCCGCGGGAGAAAAATACAATAGAAACCTACCAGTTGAGCCCAAGCAAACAGCGCCTAGAACATTGGAAGTAAAAGCCGATGTTCCTTTGGATGCCTTGTATAAATGTTGGCATATTTACCCTCGTGTAGATGATCGATATTACACTGCCGATTTAATTTCTGACATATTAAGTGGTGGTGGTTCCTCTCGTTTATATCAAAGTTTGGTAAAAGAGCAAAAGCTTTTTAGCAGCCTAGATTGCGGCCACATGGGCAGTACAGATGCGGGTATTATGATAATTGAAGGTAAATTGGTAAAAGGAGTAGATATTAAAATAGCGGAAGCGGCTATAAACGAAGAGTTGAAAAAATTGAAACAAACAGGCATAACAGATACAGAATTGGAGAAAGTAAAAAACAAAACAGAAAGCGCACTGGCTTTTGAAGACATGAGTGTAATGAACAGGGCATCTAGCATTGCCATGTACGAATTATTGGGCGATGCTGAGCTTATGAACAAAGAATTGGATAAATACCGTGCAGTAACAGCACAAGATATTTTGGAACAAAGCAACATTATTTTTGATGAAAATAATTGCAGTACGATGTATTATTTAAGTAACAACTAGGAAAACGAATTAAGTCAAATGCTCAATAGAACCATAGCGCCACCAATAACAGACGCAACAGATTATAAATTACATTTAAAGCCGTATGATTTTTTTTCGTTGGACAATGGCGTGCCTGTATATGCGATAGATGCGGGTGCGCAAGATGTGTTGCAAATAGAATTGGTATTTTATGCAGGTAATTTCTTCGAAAAAAATAAAGCTGTTGCCGCTGCAACAAATTTTTTGCTAAAAAACGGAACCTCTACCCGTACCGCATTTCAGCTAAATGAAACGTTTGATTATTACGGCTCCAGTTGCTCACGGGCTTGTTACAACGAAACGGCCACCGTTACTTTACATACGCTAAGCAAGTATACAGATAAGCTATTGCCTTTAATGAACGACATGCTGACTAACTCTATTTTTTTGCAAGAAGAACTAGATATTTTTAAGCAAAATGCCAAACAACGACTCTCTGTAAACCTACAAAAGTGTGAGTTTGTTGCTGGCCGTATGATAGACCAGTACCTGTATGGAGAAAGACATCCCTATGGAACTTTTAATAATGCAGCAGATTATGATGCAATAAACGTAGAAGATATAAAAGCATTTTATAAACAGTATTACCAAAATGGACAATGTGCTATTTTCGTAGCTGGAAAATTGCCTGCCAATATTCAAGAGTTATTGAACGAAAATTTTGGGAAACTACAGTTAACAAAACCAACGTTCGTAATAAATAATATTACAACAACACCCACACAACAAAAAAAGCACCTTATTACAAACGATGAAAACGCCGTGCAAGGCGCCATAAGAATTGCACAACCTTTCCCCAACAGGCACCACGAAGACTTTAAAAAAGCAATAGTGCTCAATACGGTATATGGAGGTTATTTTGGCTCACGTTTGATGAGTAACATTAGAGAAGATAAAGGGTATACCTATGGCATACACAGCTATATACAAAACCATATGCAAGAATCTGCATGGCTAATAGCCACAGAAGCAGGTAAGGATGTATGCGCTGCAACTATAGAGGAGATATACAAGGAAATGAAAATTATGAGAGAAGTTCCTGTGGAAGAGGAAGAACTTTCTTTGGTAAGAAATTATATGATTGGAGGAATTTTGGGCGAACTAGATGGCCCATTTCATATTATTGCGAAATGGAAAAATATTATTTTGAATAATTTAGATGAAAAATATTTTTACGATTCAATAGATGCCATAAAAAATACGGGTGCAGATGAGTTGCAAGCACTGGCACAAAAATATTTACAACCAGAGCGGTTTTATGAATTGGTCGTTTATTAAAGTAGAGACAATGCTACTGTATGAAGGTAATTTTTTGATCCTTGTTGTTGTAACCACATAGTAATCTTTGTATGGTTGTTTGATAATTATTTATATTAGTCACTACAAATACATCAAGTTATGAATTTCATTTTACGAATCTTAATTAGCGGTGTCGTTGCATTTATATTATCAAAAATATTATCTGGCATACACATAGATCATTTCGGTGTTGCCATCATATTTGCCTTGGTGTTGGCTTTTCTTAATGCCATCGTAAAGCCAATTTTAATTTTACTTACGCTTCCCTTTACGGTGCTTACGATGGGCTTATTTCTATTTGTAATAAACGCATTTATTATTTTACTGGCGGCAAAATTGATGGATGGCATTAAGATAGATGGTTTTTGGTGGGCGTTGCTATTTAGTATTATTCTGTCCATTTTTTCGTCTGCTTCACAAGCTGCTATGAGTAAAAATGAAAAGCAAGACTAATTTTATGCATTTGTCAAATAAACTTGATATAAAATGTATGCTAGCACGTAATTTTGCATTTGGATAAATAAGCAAGTAGATTTCATTTAAAGTATAACAACAAAAATAATGTGGCAAAGCGAAAATTATAATAAAATAAAAAGGTACCTCTTATTTTTTACGATTGGCATATTGGTCTTTTCAATTCAGGCAAATGCGCAATGCTCTATGTGTACAAAAACGGCCTCCCAATTGGGTGAGAAACCTGCTGAGGGACTTAATTCTGGTATTCTATATTTAATGTTTACGCCTTTTATAATTGTAGGTTTTGTAGCTTGGCGATGGTGGAAAACAAATAAAGAATCGGAAGCCTAAATTGTGCAAAAACTACAGCAGCAGGAACTTTTATTGGTACAGCTAAATTCTAATGGGGACTGCCTTTATGCTACTGTAGTTGCAAAGTAAATAAAAGAAATTGATTACTCTGGAGTACATTTAACATGGGCAGTAAATTCAAAATGTGTACAACCTGTTTTATTAAATCT
>JANMGS010000328.1:0-3084 GCA_031374745.1 Ferruginibacter sp.
AAAAGGTAAAGCCAATGCAGCAAATACTTTTTCGATAAGCCAAACTACTGCTTTTTCATTTTCATTTATGGCCAAATTACCATGGTATAGGCAGTAAGATCCTTTTCCCATCTGGCTTGTTACATTTTGGTAAGGATGAAAGGCTGGTACAAAACTTACCTCTTTGGCACCCAAATGTTTTATATATGTTTCAGCATCCTTTAAACTAAGCGTAAGTACATGGGTTTTGTCAGCAATCGTTTTTTCATATTGCGCCAGTAATTTACTTTCTATTTTGTAATATAATTTTTTAAAGGGATTTGTTTCATAGGTAGCTAAGTGCTTGTAATAAACAAACTCTACATTAAACAAACGTAAAAAAGTTTTCCTTTCCTTCAATTTATTTTTGTACAAATAATAGGTACTATGCACCCCTTCAAACAAGATAGGGTGTTTGTCTTTTTGTAAATTGATTAATAAATTGCTATCCTTTCTAGATGAAACGATGTAGGGAATCTTTGAAGAATAACTACCAACACTTTTCCTTTTATAATAGCTAACCGTTTTGCAATATTTTTCTAATTCGGGTTGCTGAGCACGGTTTTTTACGAAACAGTGTAAATGGATTTTGATGCCTATGGCATGTAAGCATTTTATTTTATAAAAAATGTCTACAACGCCTCCAAAGTCAGCAGGGTAGGGTACATCATGGGTTACAATATGTAGGTATTCAGGCAAAAATATTTCGATAAAAAGTGAGTAATTTTTTTTCTTCTATTTCCCAATTGAGTTCTTCTGCGGCGGGCTTACAATTGGATTTTAATTTTTCGTAGTAAGTTTTATCAGTAAGCAACTTATTAATGGCGTTTGAAATAGTACTAGGTTCTACCTCATCTAATAACAATGCCACTTGGTACTGGTCGTTGATCCGGCTATATTCCGGAAAATTCATTGTTACTTGTGGTATGCTGTATTGTATGTAATCAAAAAACTTATTGGCCAGTGAATAATATTGACTTAGCCCAATTCTTTCTACTAGATTTAAGCCAATGTAAGCATCTGCTGTTGCATCATCTAATTGCTCAGGTAATAATTTACCCATCAGAAATACTTTTTCTTCTACATGGTACTTTTTAATAAGCGCTTGGGTTTGTGCCATAAAGTTACCATGGCCATAAATATAAAGTTCCGCATCCACCTGTTGCATAGCTGGCACAAGGTATTCAAATCCCCTGGCTTCATTCACCGCACCTTGGTATACAATTTTTTTGGGGGCTGTTACCGTTGGCGGTATTTTTTTTATGTTTGGCACATTGCGGATAGTCTCATAGCGTACCCCGTACAACTTTTCAAAATCTGCAGCAATGCAATGGCTTACTGTATAACCATTAGTAAATTTTGGTACAAATGTCTTTTCTATCCAGTGCCATATTTTATAAATTCCAGAGCGCAATATTACTTCCTTCATTTGCGAAAAGTATTCATGCGCATCATATATGCGTTTTTTTCTTTTTATGACAGATGTAAAATACACCGGCAATATGGTATCTAAATCTATACAGCAAATCGCATCAGCTTTTTTAAAAACTAAGTAAAAAAATAATTTTACGTTGTATTCAATATAAAATGCGGGCCCCTTTTTGAACAGCAGGGAAATTCTCTTTTGATTGTATTTTTTGTATGCTAATGCTGTAGAGTCATTATTTTTAACACCAATTAAGGTAATATTATAACCGTTTTGTACGAGCGAAGTACAAATACGAATCATTCGCTGGTCGTAGTTCAAATCATTTGTAACAGTAAAGAGTATATGTTTCAAAAAGATGAAATTGCTTTATAAAACTGTAAATTTAAGGGCATCAAAAGAAAAGCATGGATATTTTATTATAATAATCCATTTTTAGAGTAAAATATACTATTTTTGCACCCAATTAGAAAAAAGAAAAACAAAACGTTTTAAACAACAAATTAATGTCGCACTTAACACTAGAGAGAAAAGCAACTATTTTCTCAACTTATGGCGGAAACGCTAAAAACACCGGTTCAATAGAAGGCCAAGTAGCAATGATTACAGAGCGTATCAACCACATCTCCAATCATTTGAAAACCAATAAGAAAGATTTTTCTTCTCAGCGTGGTTTGATGATTATGGTAGGTCAGCGTAAAAGATTGCTTACTTATCTTAGTAAACATGATCTTACAGGTTACAGAGCTTTAATTGAAAAATTAGGTCTACGTAAATAATTCTTTATATGTAATTAGTAGAATTTATTCCCAACTGTTTCTAACCGTTGGGATTTATTCTTTATACATACCCTCATTCTAACAAGTTGAAAACTACATGTTTTCAACCTAAAAATATTTTATATGTCATTTTTACAAGCAAAACAAGTTACGTTCGACATCGGTGGTGGCAGAATGGTAACAATAGAAACGGGCAAAATGGCTCGTCAGGCCGATGGAGCAGTAACCGTTCGTCAAGGAAATTGTATTTTATTAGCAACGGTAGTAGCCAATAAAGAACCAAAAGAAGGACAGTCCTTTTTTCCTCTTTCGGTAGATTATCAAGAAAAATTTTCTTCCAATGGTCGTATTCCTGGTTCGTTCTTCAAAAGAGAAGCTAGGCTGAACGATTATGAAATTCTTACATCGAGATTAATAGATAGAGCACTTCGTCCTTTATTTCCAGAAGATTATTTATGTGATGTGCAGGTGTTGGTTTCGCTTTTATCATCAGATGATGAAGTTATGCCAGACTCTTTGGCATGTTTAGCAGCTTCAGCAGCATTAGCGGTGTCTGATATTCCCATTCAAGAAATTTTATCGGAAGTACGTGTGGCAAGGGTAAATGGCAAGATCGTTGTCAATCCTACTCGTTCAGAATTGGCTACGGCAGATTATGAATTCTTGATAGCAGCCACCAACCACAATATTATGATGGTAGAAGGAGAGGCCAAAGAATGTAGTGAAGAAGATTTAATTATTGCAATTGAAGCAGCGCACGAAGCTATAAAAAGTCATGTAAAGGCTCAAGAAGACTTAAGGGATTTAGTTGGTTCCAATGTAAAAAGGGATTACACAAAACCTTACCGTAATGAAGAATTG
>JANMGS010000333.1:0-2609 GCA_031374745.1 Ferruginibacter sp.
CATAAACTGCTGGAATAATTTCTGTGTAAGTAGCTTCTCCACCTGCATTGATATCTAAAGGTGAATTTAAGCCGGGCTTAAATTGCATATTGGTGGGTATATCTCGATATCGAAATTTTATGCCTCCTTCAATTCGTCCATATTTTAAGGGCTTTACATAGTCAATATTAAAATCGGCAACGTGTTCGTCTGATAACAATTTAAAAGAATCTAAGCCTGTGTATGTTGGCAAAGTATTTACGAAATCATATTTTTCATCTTCTCTGTGGAATGTATAATTGAAACCGATATTTAATAAATGCCCTGCCTGTTTAAATTTATGCTGGTAAGCTATTGATGCAACAGCCGTCGTTTTTAATTCATCTTCTACAAATTGCCAAAGGCGGTCTCTTTTTGAAAAATCTTCATTAAAGAAAGGCTGGTCGCCACGGTCAATTATTTTTTCTATACCAAATAGACCTGAAACAGTAAACATATCCTGATTGCTAATACTCCAATCTATTCCTGCTTTGGTAGTAACGAAATGGGTGTTCCTGTTTCTTTTTGTCTGTTGATGAATGATTGTGCCATTGTCAAAAGTTCTGGTTACAAATTCATTTTTATTGAGCGTTTCAGTATACAACCAATCGGACTGTAAAAAAGCGTTCACTTTGTTTTTACGATAATTTAAAGAAAGGGAAGGATTGATTTTTGGCGTTGCCTGGTATTGTGGGCGGATAGTTGGCAAGTTTGCTCTTTTCTCCCACAATGCACCCAAACCTGTTGTGAAACTGACTTTACCATTAAAGCCCTGCTGCTTATTTTTTTTGTAGGTAATATTAATGATACCTGCATTGCCATTGGCATCATATTTAGCGGATGGATTGTTTATGATTTCAATTCTTTCAATGGCTGATGCAGGTATATTGTCTAATCCAGTTTGGCTGCCAAAGCCTGTTAGTGCAGTTTGTTTACCATCAATTAAAATGGCTACTTTATCGCTGCCTCTTAGTTCCACTTTTCCATCTTGGCTGGTGGTTACACCTGGTAAATTTTTTAAAGTCTGTAAAACCGAGCCACCACTTTGGCTGATGTTTGCAGCTACTGAATACGTTTTTTTATCCATCTTGTTACTTACATCATCTTGCTTTGAGCTCACAACAACCTCCTGCAACTGTTTTGCTTCTTGCTGTAATTCGATTGTGCCGAGGTCTAAAAATGTACTTAGTGAGCCTACTAGAACGGGTTTTGATTTTGGTACAAAGCCTGTGTAGGATAATTGCAAAACATAATTACCCGATTTTATATTGGTCAATGTGAATCTTCCTTCCTCGTTACTTACTGTTCCTGTAACAAAAACACTGTCCTTTTCTGTTTTCAAAACTATGTTTACAAAAGGCAAAGCGGTTTTATCCGCTTTGCCTTTTATCATGCCTGATAGGGTTACTGCCGAAGTTTGAGCCTGTAACATTGAAACCATAACTACAAGTAACGAAAATATTAAACTGAACTTTATCCGCATTGTTATTCTTTTTAAATTACCCTTTTATTTCTTTAATGAATTTTCCGTTGTTGTCAAAAATTAAATCCATTCCTTTAATTTCAACCTCATATGTTACAGTGCCTTTTGCATCGGTAATTTTTGCACTTTCTTTTGCCTGCTTACCTGCATAATGTGTTTTTACATAATCTAAAATGTCTTTTGGTAACTGGGTCAATTCAATTTCAACTTCGGTCTCTACAATGTTGCCTTGTGCATCTATCAAAACAGAATTATCTGTTTTATTTAGGTCAAAACTTGCTTCGTAGTTTTCGCCTTCTTTGTCCCATTTTACATCTGTAGCCGTTGGGTATTTTTTTTGAAAAGTAGATTTTACATTTTCAGGTACATTTTTTTTCTGTATTTTTTGTGCAAAGCTGATTGTTACAAAAAGCATTACTACCATTGTTACTGCTGTCTTTTTCATTGTTATTATTTTTAGTGAATTAAAAAGTGATATTGCAAAGCTGCAACATGATTTAGAAGAAAGTTTGAATTTTAGAATAGAATAGAAAATGAATGAAGTTTGTTTTCATAATTGTAGGAAACCGTCCAATTATTAATATCGGCTATTTTTTTGACAATGGATAAACCTAAGCCTGTGCCTTGCTCAGAAGGATTTGTTTTAGCAAAGCGTTTGAATAGCTTATCAGTGTTTAAAGGGCAGGGTTGTCCATTATTAGAAAATACAAGTTTGTTTTCATGCATAGCAATTGTAATTTCTCCAGCTTCTATATTATGTTTTATTGCGTTTAAAAATAGGTTGCTCATAAGTACTTCGGCTAATACTTGATTTGATTTTATTTCAAAATCCTTTTGCAGTTCCATTTTTATTATCAATGACTTTGCCTTTGCCTGTTCAGTAAAAAAGGCAAGATTTTTTTGAATAGAGTTAATTAATGAAATGGTTTGCTTGTCGCTGTAGCTATCATTTTCTATTTTAGAAAGTAACAACAGGTTTTTATTTAAACGGTTTAAACGGAATACATTTTCATTTAATGAACCTAATATTTCTGACTGCTCTTGCGTAACATCAGAACGCTGGATAAGCGTATCAATTTTTGCCTGAAAAACGGCCAAAGGCGTTTGT
>JANMGS010000350.1:0-2489 GCA_031374745.1 Ferruginibacter sp.
ATTTAAAGGTACAGTAGAAGTAGAAGATAGAAGCAAAATGAATGTTTGTTTTGTAATGAATGATAGTAGCAAGGAAGCAGATTTTTTAAAGTTTGCCGATTCACATAATATTATTGGCATAAAAGGACACAGAAGTGTAGGCGGATTTAGAGCTTCTTTATACAATGCAATGCCATTGAGTAGTGTAGCATTTTTAGTAAGTTTAATGCAAGAATACGAACGTAGTAATTAGTTTATTTGTTATTGGTTGATTAATGGTTTGGTTAAAAGCGAGTTTTATAAAAGGAAAAGGTTTAAAAAAAGAAAAAATGATTACAATTTCACCATTTGCGGCATTAAGGCCAGAAGTAGCACATGCTAAAGAAGTAGCATCTAGGCCATACGATGTAATGAGCAGTGCAGAAGCTAGAACAGAAACACAAGGCAATCCTTCATCTTTTTTACATATTACAAGAAGTGAAATAGATTTAAATGAAAATGTAGATATTCATTCGCAAGAAGTGTATGATAAGGCAAAGGAAAATTTGACCGCATTTATAAGCAGGAGTATACTTTTTCAAGAAAGCAAACCTTGCTATTATATTTATCAACTTACGATGAATGGCAGAACACAAACTGGATTGGTATGCGGCAGCTCCATTGATGATTATGAAAAAGGACTTATAAAAAAACATGAGTTTACCAGACCAGAAAAAGAACTGGATCGTATTACCCATATAAAAACCACCAAAGCACAAACAGGCAATGTATTTCTAGCATATAGAAATGTACCAGCAATAGATGCGTTATTGTCAAATTGTATGACCGATAAAACACCTAATTATAGTTTTATTGCAGATGATGAAATAGAGCATAAAATTTGGGTGGTAAATGATGAAGAAACGATAGGTAAAATTACTGTGTTGTTTAAAGAGCAAGTGCCAGCATCGTACATAGCCGATGGGCATCACCGAGCAGCTTCTGCAGCAAAAGTGAGGGCGGCATTGGGCGCAGAGGCCACTGCAAATGCTGATATTTTTCTTACTACACTTTTTCCTGCCGACCAATTGTATATCATGGATTACAATAGGGTAATAAAAGACTTGAATGGCTTAAGCGAAACGGCATTTTTGGAAAAAATTGCATTACATTTTACTATTGAAAAAAAGGAAAAAGCTTTTCGTCCAGAAGCTATGCACGAGTTTGGCTTGTATATAAACAAACAATGGTATAAGCTTGTAGCCAATAAAAGCATCATTAAAGAAGATGTATTGGGGGTATTGGATGTTAACATAATGCAAGAAAATATATTGACACCTATTTTAAATATTGTAGACCAACGCACAGATAAAAGAATTGATTTTGTAGGTGGGATAAGAGGGTTGGAAGCATTGGAAAAAAGAGTTGATAGTGGAGAAATGGCATTGGCAATAAGTTTATTTCCAGTAAGCATCGAGCAACTTTTTGCAGTGGCAGATAGCGGAGATGTAATGCCACCAAAAAGTACTTGGTTCGAGCCAAAATTGAGGGATGGGTTGCTTACACATTTAATTAACTAAATATAAGGCGCTTTTAAGCGCCCTTTTTTTATATTTACAGCGCATTGAGTATACTGTTGTACGGTTGGTTCTTAATGTGTGAAAATAATAATAGATAAATCAGCTCCCGAGAAGGGGTAATTGATTAAAAGCTTAAAATATCCGAATGAAAAGATTAATACTAGTTACACTGGTTTGCGTTACAATTTTTAATTCAAGAGGAGTTGCACAGTCTGTTACAGCATTACAAGCTACTGCTAAAAATTTTATGAAACAGGGTGATTTTGCAAATGCGATTTTGATTCTGAACCGATGTATAGAAAGAGAACCTGCAAATACAAGTGTAGGTAAAGATTTAGCAATGAGTTATTTTTATTCACAAAATAATATCAAAGCACTGGAAACTATAAACCCAGTTTTGGAAAGCAATGATGCAGATGACCAGTGTTTTTTAATAGCTGGCAATATTTACAAACAATTAGAAAAGCCAAAAGAGGGAGAAAAGGTTTTCAAGAAAGGGATAGAAAAATTTCCAGAAAGCGGGCCCTTGTACAACGAACTAGGGGAACTGCAAATTGCAAATAATAATAAAGATGCTATAAAGAATTGGGAGAAAGGAATAAAAGCCGATCCTTCTTTTGGTAGAAATTATTTTAATGCCAGCAGATATTATTTTTTCCAAAATGATTTTGTGTGGTCTATCCTCTATGGTGAAATATTTGTCAACATAGAATCGAGTGGAAACAGGGCTCCCGAAATAAAAAAAATATTGTTGGATAGTTACAAACAGTTGTTTACCGAAACAAGTATGAGTAACAATAATAAAAGTAGCAATCCTTTTGTAAAACAGTATTTGGAAGTAATGAAAAAGCAAGAAGCGGTAACTGCAAATGGAATAAACACAGAATCACTTTCTATGATAAGAGCCCGATTTATTATAGATTGGTTTTCTACTGATAATAAACCTGCGTT
>JANMGS010000383.1:0-2240 GCA_031374745.1 Ferruginibacter sp.
GTGGCGTTGCGCCTGCCGTCAATACAACACCAGCAGTTAAGCATTGTGGTGAATTTGATGTTGGATTTGTCGGAATATTTGGCACTGAATTTACAGTTCCATAAGTTGCCACATCGTCAATATTCCAATAGCCACCATTTTGCATTTTAGAAACATAAATCCTAAACGTTATAGCCCCGATGTTATTAAAATTAGGCGAAGACAAGTTTACTGTTACAGTTTGTGCCGAAGTAGTAATTAAACTTGTCGCAATATCACTACTATAATTATCAAGACTAGATCTCACATTCCATGTGTTTCCCGATTGGTTTTGTTCTGCAAAATGGGTAAATTTTAAAGAGTCTAGTTTTAATACGCTGTTGGAATTCGGTGTTAGGGTAAAACTAAAATATTCACCAAGGTTAATGTTGTTAGATGTATTTAAATTTATGGCCTGAAAAACATTAGCAGCAATATTGCAAGTACCGCCTACCGCAGTAAAACTGCTAAATACTGCGTTGGCTGGCTGTACCGATATGCTTGGATTTTGATTTGGGCATGAACCTGCTCCCGTGAACTCATAAATACCAAGTTGTGCATTGGCATTGATGGATCCCATAAACAACAATAGCCCCAACAAAAGAGGGGAAGCAACTTTTTTAAAAAAAGGCTTTTTCTTAGACATTGTATTCATTTTTTTAAATTATAATTCATTATAAGTGCTATATTAATATGAGCTTATGCCCAAAAAATTAACCATGAAATTTAAAATATACAGCTTTGCAAGGCAATGCAGAAGCAGTTAGGGGACTGCGCATAACCTGTAAACTTGTGTAAGTCTGGTTTCACTTTGTTTGGATATTGGCTTTGCGGCTTTGTTGAATTCCGTCACTGAATTCTACGTTAAACCTTATTCTACAGCAACAGCGTGTAGAACTTTAACTACGGAAACGCTTTTTTAATGTAAATAGTATTTTTACCAAGTACTTTTTTTAACATATTTTTCAAAAAATTACACAAATTATTGATTTACAATATTTTGTTAAATTGCACTCATCCATATATTTTTTTATTTTTAATGTAAACAATATGCAAGTAAGACCAATTTTCAGGTAACTAAAAAATCTTAAAAAATTGCTTTAGCTTTAACTCAAAAGGAATTCTACTCCTCAATTGCAATATGAACTCTTTAGATTGCCCCATTACCACTGCATTGATTTTTGCCAACGTTGTTTTCTCCATGATTGGATTCTCAGATGGCAATTTGGTTGATAAAACAATTATGTAGCCATACTAGGTAGCAAGAAAGAATCAGAATATCCTTTTTATCACAACCGGGTTTTTACATGCTGATTACATGTACCTGATTTTCAACATGTTTAAGTTGCTTATTTTGGCCGAAACCTGGAGTTGTATTTTATTATGGGTCGGGTGGCAATATTTCGTACCTGTTGCTGCATTTTTTGGTGCTGATTGTTTCTTATATCCCCAGTTGCTTAACACATAAAGATGATTATAATTACCGCTCTTTAGGTGCATCGGGAGCTGTTTCGATAGTGATTTTTGCCACCATAATTTTTTAGTCCTTGGAGCAGTATTTACATTTATGGCGCTTTAAAGATTTCGGCAATGCTTTATGCCGTGCTGTACATTATCTACTGTCTGTGTATGGGTAAAGAAAATGCCGACAATGTAAACCACGATGCACATTTGTCTTAATTTTTATGCTGCAAAAAGGAACGAAAATTGCCAAAATTTATTTATAAAAACAGATAGTTGGCATATACATTTTTACAAAGAGTTGAGAGCTATTTACCCTACCACTCCTTTTTTCTTTTTGTATAGGAAGCCAGACGAAGTACTATATTCTCAGCAAAAGAAAAGAAGAATGCAAGCGATTCCTAATTTACTTGAAGCCGCTATTTTTGGTTTCAATTCAGAAGAAATAGCTTCTAAGCCTTTGGACGAATATATGGGCATGGTCGTAGAAAGTTACTTACAAAAATTTTACGAAATTATACAAAAAGATACAAACTGCTTCCCTATTAATTATCACAATGGCGCTATGGATATAATTAATACCATTGCTACAATCACTAATGTAACCATAAGCGATATAGAAAAATTAGCCATGGAACAAAGAGCAGGTTTTCATGCAAAATACCCAGAGCAGGTTTTTACCGAAGTGCGTGAGGAGGGGGCTATTCCTTCGTATCTTCAAAAATCGTTTGATTTGTATGATAAAATTGAAGAGATAAGAT
>JANMGS010000424.1:0-3052 GCA_031374745.1 Ferruginibacter sp.
CTATGTAAATGCACTTTTGAAATTTCAAATAAAGGGCGGTAGCAGGGATCAACATTTTTTAGATCAAATGCTCATTATGGCACTTATAGAAGCAAGAAGCTGTGAACGATTTAAAAGATTAAGCGAAGGTTTAGATGATGATTATATGCGAAACTTTTACAGAAAATTTATGGAAAGCGAAGCCGGGCACTACACCATGTTTATTAATTTGGCAGAGCATTATTTACCAAAAGATATGGTACGCAAACGCTGGCAAGAATGGCTTGTATTTGAAAAAGAATTAATGAACAGTGTAGAAGTAAGGGGTGATAGGATACATTAAAATAAAAAAATGACAGAAACAGATTGGATTGGCATTATAGGTGTAACTATTTTATTAGTTGCTTTCTTTTTAAACCTTACCAATAAAATAAAAAAAGATAGTTTGGTATATTTATTTCTAAACTTTATTGGCGCTGGTTTGGCATGTTATGCATCTGTACTTTTACATTATTTACCCTTCATCATTCTAGAAGCAGCCTGGACATTGGTTTCCCTAGTTGGCTTATTTATGTACTTCTCAAAAAAATAAAATGACAGGCGAAAAGAATTTGGCAATACTGTTGAAAACAATGAAACCCATATTGCAAGCCGGTGAATATGTTTTTTGTGTAGTAAACCAAATAAACAATATCAATGCTACAAATATTGTAATGTCTTTTAAAGAAAAAGAAGGGCTCACCGTCATTATTAAAAAAGAATTGGCGGATGAGCTGTTACTACCTTACTCGTATGTTGCATCATGGATAACAGTTTCTGTGCATTCCTCACTAGAGGCTGTTGGTCTAACTGCTGCAATTTCCACCGCACTCGCAAAAGAAAATATTAGTTGCAATATAGTAGCGGCTTTTTATCATGACCATATTTTCGTTGATAAAAATGTTACTGAAAAAGCTATGGAAATTTTGAATCGTTTTTCTTTAGAATGAAATCAACTGTTAAAAAAGGTATTTTAGTCTAAAAGCAAAGGGAAAATATGGGCTAGTGCCCGGATTATCGATATCTAATGGACTATAGGAATCAGGACGTCTTTGCCTTATTTCTTCATATCCTGCCTTAGCTTTTTTATATCTTATCGTTCTCTCTTTTCCTCCTACCCCCACCGTTAATTCAATTTTCCAATGTTCACTTATATCATATGTTTCCCCAAACAACAAAGCTGCACCTATATTAAAATTATTACTTTGGTATGTCATTTTTTGAAGCGTATCAAACGTACTATAATTAACCAACACTTTTTCCATTGGGTAATTAAAAGATTTTATTCTAAACTCTACCGCAATAAATGGGTTGTGCCTCGCATTTCTTCTTCTTACATTTTGCCCCATATTGCTATTTGGCCTCGACCTTTGCAAAAAATGATAACGGTATTGTGCAATTAAACGATAACCGCTTAGATTTACACCTTCGGGCTGGGCATTGTAAATTGGTTGTTTTAATAAATAGGAGATTTCTGCAAAAAATTCACTGCGATCTGTAAAACGACTACCAAAACCTGCACCAATTGCTATCTGTGGTTCTGCTAGTGCAAGCGGGTTGAAAGTGAAATATTTTTCCCTTTCCACATTTTGGCTTCCCGCTTTTTTCCCATTTTTTAGTTGAGCATTGGCAATAGTAAAATTTGTAAAACAAAAAATTAGGATTGCGATAATTCTCATAAACTAAAATATTTAATCTCATCCGTTAGACTCAGATAGGCATATTTGTGCTGCATCGATTTTATTTTGGCTAGGTATTTTAATTTAAATGCTTTGTGCGCTTCAGAGTTTTCATTAAATGGCTTGTGACTCATAGCTGCATTTATTTCATTAATATCTTTCATTAAAATTTGAGAAGCTTCATCAATTACAGTTGGTACAAATTTTTCCCATACATAATTGGTAGCGGCATAATTTGGATGAACCAAATCTTCAGCAAAAAAACGATAATCACGCAAATCGTCTATTATCAATTCATAAGCGGGAAAATAAAATATATCACTATCGTTTGTAAGTGCATGCACAGCCTGTATGAGCGAAGCCTTGCTACTATTGTTTTCTATAAACCCTTCTCGTAAATGTCGAACGGGGCTTATGGTATAAATAAAATTAACTGTAGGGTTTATTAAACGAACAGTGGCTTGCATTTTTTCTAGCATCTTTTTTATTTCATCAGGCGCTGTTAGTCTCCTATTAAATTTATCGGTTGGTATTTTATGGCAATTGGCAGCTACGTTTTCATATAGGCCATTATCATCCATGTCTTTCCATTCATACACAAAAGCAGAGCCAAGTGTAAGCAATATCCAATCTGTATTTTTAATAAAATCTATTGCTTCTTGCTGCGATTCGTTTATATATTTTAATGCATATGATTTTTCCGGATTGGAAAATTTTGTATGGTGTTCTTTACTTGCCCACAATTCATTAAAGTAAAACAATTCTTCTTCGGTAAATATTTTTTGATTGGCATAACCCATCACTGCTTTTGCAATGCTTATTGGATTAAATAAAATGCCATTTGGATTTTCCAATACATCAAACTTATGTGCTGCTAGTTTTTTTCCTATTTGCTCCGTAAAACAAGAGCCCACCAATAATAATTTATCGGTATGTTTTATTTTTATTAAAAAAGGTTTGGGGTTAAATTCAGAGCGGAACTGCATGGTGGATAAAGTTGAAATTTGTTGAATATTGTTTGAACGGTTGAAGGAGACCCTAAACTTAAATATTTTTGATGCTTAGTATAAAGTTTAACAGATAAACCTCTCTGTCGAAATCATTTTGCAAAGCAAAAACTCCCCGCCTTCTTTCTATAAACGTCTTACCGTCCCTGCCTTAGCCGGCAGGCAGGTTCTCGGCAAAAAATATAATCACACAAATATTTCATTCGCCATCAAACTACATTTTTGCAATGCCACTTTATTAATATTTAATTCATATCCTTTGCTTTCAAGATAATTCAACATCACTTCTGTATCCATATTTCCTACCAAATCATTCCCAGCCATTGGGCAGCCTCCAATTCCTTTTAT
>JANMGS010000454.1:0-2516 GCA_031374745.1 Ferruginibacter sp.
ATCCTTGCAAACTGAATGTTTTCAAGGATTTTTTATTTCGATTAATCTAAAATTATGCAAATTCTCTCAAATAAAATGGACTAAATTGAGACCTTTCTTATGGCTCAAAATCAGGTCTTGTTAAACCCAAATTACGCATGAGCCAATTGTAGTTATTATAGTTATTTAAATCTTAATACGTTATGTAGCTACAAGGAAAACTGGAAACGCTTAATCACAGAATAAAATTCATTGAGAAAGACCAGTAATATACACATCATCATCACTTTTACACTCAAACCAGTCGTACAGTACTGTTGATATAGTTTCTTTTCCGTTAGAAGTAGCATACATGCTATAGAAGCAACCCACGAAACCTCCTGCTGTTGCTGTGCTTAAAAAGCTAGCATCAACTTTATCTTTCAAAAGCTTCCAACCATTGTTATTAGTCGCATAATAAAATGAATAAGTTGCCGCATCGGCTTCAATTTTAAAATAAATGTTTTGCCCGTTTTTTAAAATGATTTCTTCTGACTTCAATAGTTGCGGTATTTTATCTTTACTCTTGGCTCCATTTCCTTTGTATAACTGGACAACGTTTTTTCCTGCCTCAATTGATTGACACAGGTAATAAAAATTTTGCTCACTTTGAAAAACCAATAAGCCTGCTTTTTCATTTTCGGCAGTTGGTGAAAAATTGAGTGCAGTGGCTGCATAGCCTTTTAAATGTGGCTGTCGAAAACCAATAAAAGATGGATTTTTATTGTCGCTGCAGGTTTGGGGTTGCAGTTTGAGTATCAGTTTTCCCTTCTTTGTTTCATACCATTTGTCTCTAACGGTTCTTAAAAAACTGTAACGATCATTTAATGATTTTTTACTAAAATCATCTCTAAATACATAGTTGCCATTAAATTTTTCCCCTTGTTTTTTTAGCTTAGCGTTTATCGGGTAACTGTATTGAACTTCTTCAAAGTAAGGATTTATGATTGGCCAATCGTTTTTCCACTCTACAGGCGCCATAAAAGTTTCTCTGCCCGTATTAAAGAAGTTGCCCTCATAAGGTCGGCAGGCCAAAAATACAGCCCACCATTTACCCTCGGGTGTTTGCACAAAGTCTGCATGGCCTGCAGTGGTTATGGGGTTTTTTCTATTAGGATCAAGTTGCCTTTGCGTTAGTATTGGGTTGTTTTCGAAAGGAATAAAAGTACCATCAATTGTTCTGGTTCTAAAAACTACTTCGGAATGGTTATACCCGGTGCCACCTTCGGCACAAATTAAATAATACCAGCCGTCTTTTTTAATCAAATGTGGGGCTTCTATCCATACAGGTTTTTTTGCCATATCGGTGCCACCATTTACAATAATTTTATTACCACTTGTTACTTTTAAATTAACTGCATCAAAATCGTTTATGCGTATGGTTCTGTGGCCATCGTGTAATGTTTTATTATCGGGAGGGTCGCTGTTATAAACAATATAAGCTTTATCATTGTCATCAAAAAAAATAGAAGGGTCTATACCACTAATTTCTGGCAACCAAGTGGGGTTACTCCAATTTTCTTTTTTTTGATCGGTAGTGGTTATTACAAAAGTGCCTCCTTTATCAATCAACGTACAAATAATATAAAAAGTTCCTTTATGATGTGTAATAGAAGGTGCAAACAAACCTCTTGAAACACCAGCCCCATCAAGGTTTAATTGCTCAGGTCTGTTTAACGCAGCACCCATCTGTTTCCAGTTTACCAAATCTGTACTGTGAAAAATAGGTAGCCCAGGGTAATATGCAAATGAAGAAACTACTATATAATAATCGTCACCAGCACGGCAAATGGAAGGATCTGGATAAAAGCCAGCTAGTATAGGATTTGTAAAAGACTGTGCGTTTATTTCAGTTAACCCGCTACCTAAAACGATCAGAGCCAACAAGTATTTTCTTATAATTTTCATACAACTTATTGTAAATTTTTATAGATAGCGTACTCCACACCACGCAATTCTGCCAAGCCTTTTAACCTTCCAATAGCAGAGTATCCCGGGTATGTTTTTTTATGCAAATCATCCAGCATTTGGTGACCATGATCTGGCCGCATTGGCAATGAAATATTTCTTCTTTTCTGTATAACCAATATTTCTTTTATCACTTCATACATATCGGTATCGCCTCCTAAATGTGTTGCTTCATAAAAATTTCCATCCGCATCCCTTTTGGTATTTCGTAAATGAAGAAAATGAATATTATCTCCAAAACGTTTTAGCATTTTTACAATATTATTGTCTGCTCTAGCACCAAAAGATCCTGTACAAAAACATAATCCGTTGGCTGTAGATGGCATAGCATTAATAATAGCTTCCGCATCTTGCTCTGTACTCACAATACGAGGCAACCCAAGCACAGGATATGGTGGATCATCTGGATGTATTGCCATGCATAAACCATACTCCTCAGCCACTGGCACGACTTCTTTTAAAAAATCAAACAGATTATTTCTAAGTTTTTCTGCATCTATATTTTCATATGTATTTAAAGCCGCTTTTAC
>JANMGS010000475.1:0-3117 GCA_031374745.1 Ferruginibacter sp.
AATAAACACTGGCTTCATTTACATAACCTGCATACTGGTTGGCACCAGCCATATTTACCAAGCGGGTTGCTTCTTTTACCCCCATGGTTACATCGTAGTTTACGATCATTTTACCCGGTCTACCTTTTTTAGTGGTAATAAGTATAACCCCATTTGCTGCACGCATACCGTAAATAGCTGTAGCAGAAGCATCTTTTAAAACATCAAAAGATAGTATGTCAGCAGAATTTATATTTCTTATATCATCGTTTATCACACCATCTACAACATATAGAGGATTGGCACCACCAAGCATTGTACCTGTACCTCTTATACGAATGATGGGCAGGGCATTAGGATCGCCACTGGCAATAACTTGCACACCAGCTACTTTGCCTTGCACTGCTTGCGTGGCAGTTAACACGGGTTGCTTGGCCAACTCTGCACCGCTTATGGATGCTACTGCGCCCGTTAAATCTTTGCGACGTGAAGTGCCATAACCTACTACAACAATCTGCTCAATTAATTTTACAGCACTTGTAAGTGTCACATCAATTGTAGTACGGCCACCTACAGCTACTTCTGCATCTTCATATCCTACAGAAGAAAATAGGAGTGTTGCGTTTTCTGGCGCATTGATTGTATATGTGCCATCAATACCACTAGATGTACCATTGGAAGTGCCCTTAACCCTTACCGTAGCGCTGGGAACGGCTTCTCCACTGCTGTTGGTAATTTTACCGGATACTTTTATATCGGTTTGCTCAGTAGGTTTTGCATCGTTGGTACGAATGGCTACTAAGTTGTTGTCCATTTGCTGGTAGGTAAGATTGGTACCCACAAAAAGCTGTTGTAACACATCTTTAATGAGTGCGTTTGTAAAGGAAACAGATACTTTCTGCTTTAAATCTTTTAAACCGCTATTGTACACAAAACGGAAATCCCCCTGCTTTTCAATAGCAGCAAGTACTTTTACTATTTCTTTGTTATCTACGTTAAGTGTGATGGTTTGTGCGTTTGCACCTGCAAAGGAGTGAAAGGTGCTAAAAACAATTAGAATCAATGTTAGCTTCATAATTATTAATGGCTTTTTTAGGGCATACATAGCCCTGGCAATCGTAATACTTTTTTTCATACATTTATATTTTAGTAGTATAAGTTGGAATCCGATGAAAGGTTTCGCATAGCTCATATCGGCTCCATTTAAATTTGACTACGGAACGGGGAATGCTCGAACATTTCCCGTTCTTTTTTTTACGATGTGTTTGTAAAATTTATTTGTTTCATTTTCGTGTTATTTAGTAATTGTGATGGTATCTTTTTCTATTTTATAATTAAATCTTGTTGTAAATTGTAATGCTTTTAGCGCCTGTGGCAAGGTTTCTTTTTCAAATGAGCCTGTAAGCAATTCTTTTTTCAATTTTTCGTTTTTAATATGAATGGTTACTCCATACCACCTTTCCATCTTAGTGGCTATTTCCTCTAGTGATTCATTTGTAAAAATCAATTTATTGTTTATCCAGCCAGTTTCTACAATCGAATTATCTGATGGATATCTTGTTAAATGGCTTAATTCGATAATGGGCTTTGTTGCAGCACTAGATAGCTTTTGAGAAGTCACCATACTATTTACAGGCAATGTTTTTGCATCATCGTTGTTTATAATAAGCTTTTCATTGGGTTTCATCATAATCTTTTCATGCCTATCATTCAAGGTTACTTCTACACTTCCATGTATCAAACTTGTTTCGGTGGTTTTATCGCCGGGGTAGGATTTTACATTAAACGCTGTCCCCAATACTTTAATATCCATTTTGGCGGTATGGATAATAAATGGTTTAGTAGCATTTTTTACCACATCAAAATAAGCTTCACCTATTAAAGAAACCTCCCTGATTTTATCGCCAAAATTTTGATTATCATAGGTTAATTTACTACTACTGTTCAGCCATACGGATGTTCCATCGGGTAATTGAACTTTGGTGCGAGAACCATTTTTTGTGCTTATTTCACTTTTTGCAACAGTTTGGTTTTGTTGTGGTGCAAAAGTTTTACTATAAAAAAATGAGCCAAATAATACTGCTACAATCAACAAAATAGCAGAACCATACAAAATCTTCCTTTTGGAATTTTTGTTTTCCTCAAAAGTTTCGTAGCTAAAAGACCCTGCTTCTGATAAATCGGTATTTAAATGATAACCTTTATCTTTTAACCTTTCGGTATGCTGGTGAAAGGTAGCTTCTAAAAATTCTTCGTCATTTTCAATAGGTATTGCCCAATATTCATTTACAAACTGTGTAGGTATATCAGTTTCGGGATTAAGCCCAATTAAATAATCTAGCTCAAGTAATTCTGCTTGCGTAGCTTCCCCCGATAATTTACGGGACATTAAAGTCCAAATTCTGTCTCTTTGCATAATGTTACTTATTGTTAGAGACAAAAGAAATAAAATTCCCCTATAAGATTAATGAAAAAATAAAAATTATTTTTAGATTGACTTTTTTATGGGCAAGTTTAATACGGAAGCTATTTTTTTAAGAGCAGTAGAAAGTTGGTTATCGATGGTTTTTATACTAATAGAAAGCAATTGGGCAATCTCTTTATACTTTAGTTTATCTTCTTTGGCCAATTTGAAAATAATTTTACATTGAGGCGGAAGCTGCTCTATGGCCAATTCAATTTTATGAACCAATTCTTTACCTATGATAGTTTCTACTGCGTCAAGATCTGCTGATGCAAAAGTTACGGCTACATCATCCAGAGAAAGGGTTTTGGTTTTTTTAGTTTGCTGCAAGCGCCTTAGCGATGCATTACGAACACTTATATAAAGGTACATCTTCAAATCATCTATTTCCAATATATGCTTTCTGCGTATCCAAATTTCTATAAATACATCGGATACCACTTCTTCTGCAGATTCCTTGGATTTTAATATGGCGTAAGAAAAGCTTTTTAGTGGGAGAAAAAAAAGGAAAAACAGCTTTTTATAAGCAACATTGTCCTCATATTCAGCAATGCGTTGTTGAAGTTCGTGTATATATTCAGCGTTAAAGTGGTCGCCTTTGTGCATATAAAAACAATCGTATACAAAAGTAGCGCTTTTTCAACGATAAAGCTTTTAAGCAAAAAAATATAAAT
>JANMGS010000486.1:0-6905 GCA_031374745.1 Ferruginibacter sp.
AATAAACACACTGTTGCCCGCAGCAATAAACCCCCAAAAGAAAAATACGGTTACCAACGTACTTAAGGCACCATAATTTGTAGGAATTGAACTACCACTGGAAACTGTTTGTGCAGTATTAGTTTGTAAGTTTGGCATATAACTATATCGTTTTAGTTCCTCAAAATAGGATAAAAAATTTATTAAGTTAAAATTAATTTTTGAACTTTAGAAAAATGTATACTTTTTTTGGGTTTCTTAGAAAGATTTAATACAAATTAAAATTTACTTCATAAATTCATTTAAAATATCTAAAACAAGCAATGGAAATTATTCATGTAACGGCAGAGTGCTATCCTATGGCAAAAGTTGGTGGACTTGCAGATGTATTGGGTGCTCTTCCCAAATACCAACAAACACAAGGACATATTGCAAAAGTGGTAATGCCCATGTACAGAACTAAATTTTTGTATGATAATGAATGGGAAGTTGTACACAAAGGGAATTTTGATATGGAGAAAATGAATTTTGATTTTACCATCATTAAGGAAAAACACAATAAACTTGGTTTCGATTTATACTGTGTAGATATTTATGGCTTGCTTGATAGAGAAAAAGTGTATGGTTACGACGATGATACAGAGCGTTTCACCGCCTTTCAAATAGCAGTATTGGAATGGATAAACAAATGGGAGCACAAGCCAAATGTTGTACATGTGCATGACCACCACGCTGCACTCATTCCATTTATGATGCAAGAATGTTATGGTTATCAAAAATTAAAAGATATACCAACAGTATTAACTATACACAATGCCCAATACCAAGGTTGGATGGGTTGGGATAAAGCAGCTTATTTGCCAGCATGGAACACTTGGCGATGGGGAATGTTGGATTGGAGTAATGTGGTAAACCCGCTGGCCTGCGGTATTAAATGTGCTGCCGCTGTAAATACGGTCAGCCCCGGATACATGCAAGAGTTAATGAATGAAGCAAACGGATTGGAAAGTTTATTTAGGTCAGAATATTTCAAATGCTCTGGTATCATAAACGGGATTGATTATAAAGTTTGGAATCCAGAACTGGATACCTATATTTTAGATAATTTTTCGATAAAAGATTTTACAGAAGGCAAGGCGCTAAATAAGAAAAAGCTGTGTGATGATTTTATTTTAGATAAAAGCCTTCCTTTATTTGTATTCATTGGAAGACTGGTTAATGAAAAAGCCGCCGATCTTTTACCAGATGCAATAAACAGTGCATTGAGTAACTATGCTGGCAAATTAAATTTCTTAATACTCGGAAGTGGAGATCCAAATGTAGAGCAAGCACTCACTGCACTGCAAAGTAAATTTGTTGGATATTACAATACCCAAATAACGTACAATGAAAAACTAAGCCATCTTATGTACGCTGGAGCCGATTTTTTATTGATGCCGAGTAGGGTAGAACCTTGTGGGTTGAATCAACTATATGCCATGCGATATGGTACGGTACCAGTTGTAAGAAGAACGGGAGGATTGAGGGATACAGTAATAGATATAGACGAGGAGAATGGATATGGATTGTGCTTTGATTATGCATCTCTAACCGATATTGATATTTCTATTCAAAGAGCATTGGAACTTTTTGATGATAAAAAGAAAATGCTACTCATAAGAAAAAGAATGATGCAAATTGATAATAGCTGGGTAGCAAGTGCAGAACAATATGTAAACCTTTATAAATCCATAAATTAAAAAATAGATAAATTATGACTAGCAAACAAGTAGTAGCGGTAATTTTAGGAGGTGGGGCAGGAAGCAGGTTGTATCCGCTAACCGCCACCAGAAGTAAGCCAGCAGTTCCAATAGCAGGTAAATATCGATTGGTAGATATCCCTATTTCCAATTGTATAAATAGTGATATTAATAGAATGTTTGTACTTACACAATACAATTCTGCATCTTTAAACAAGCATATAAAAAACACGTACCAATTTAGCCGTTTTAGCAGTGGGTTTGTAGATATTCTGGCAGCGGAGCAAACGCCTGATAGCTTAGGATGGTTTCAAGGAACTGCAGATGCTGTGAGGCAATCGCTAAAACACATTGAAAAAAATGATTTTGAATATGTGCTCATTTTAAGCGGCGATCAATTATATCAAATGGATTTTGCCGAAATGATAGACAATCATCAGGCTGCAGGTGCAGATATAACCATTGCCACCATTCCTGTAGAAGCAAGAGAAGCTACAGAATTTGGTTTACTTAAAGCAGATGCACAAAACAATATCACATCGTTCATAGAAAAGCCTGCTGCAGAATTATTGCCTAATTGGGTTAGTGATACTGGTGTAGAAATGCAATCCCATAACCGGAATTATTTGGCATCGATGGGTATTTATATTTTTAATAAAAAACTTTTATTTAGCCTTTTAGGCGAAGAAAAAAAAGATGCTACAGATTTTGGTAAAGAAATTATTCCTGATGCCATTAGTAAGTACAAAGTAATAAGCTACCAATATGGAGGATATTGGACAGATATTGGTAATATATATTCATTCTTTGAAGCAAACCTTGCTTTAACGATGGACATTCCGCCATTCAATCTTTTTGATAACAATAGGATGATTTTTAGCCGGGCAAGAATGCTGCCTCCTGCAAAAATTAGTGGTACTACCATTACTAAAACCTTAATTGCAGAAGGTTGCATCATTCATGCAAAATCAATTGCTGGTTCTGTAATTGGTATAAGAAGTAGGATAGGAGCAGGGAGTGAGCTAGAAAACTGCTATATTATGGGCAACGATTTTTATGAAACAATAGAAGAAATTGCACACAACTTTTCACAGGGCATACCCAAAGTAGGCATAGGCGAAAACTGCATATTAACCAATGTAATTGCAGATAAGGATTGTAGAATAGGAGACAATGTAAAAATAATAGGAGGTCCGCATTTACAAGATATAGATCAATCGTTGTATGTAATAAAAGATGGTATAGTAGTTATTAAAAAAGGCGCGACCATTATGGATGGATTTGAATTGTAGAAAACCAATTTAAAGAATTTAAACAAAAAGACAGTCAAAATTGGCTGTCTTTTTGTTTTTCTATACACGCTTACTCATTGCTATCATGAGTGCTAAGCTTACCCATTTGCTACATCTTGTCAAATGCTATTAATTTACAAAAGCATTCCCCAGATAAACCTATTTTTTTGTTGCTTGTTATCGTCATTATCTTCGCCACCACTCCACCAATCGCTCGTGCGGTCGTCTATAAATTTTTTCAAAGTTGTGTTATTGTAGGGTTTCTTAGCAGCGGCTATTTTTATTGAGCTTACATCTACGCCGTTTACATTTACTTTGGTTGCTATCCACGAAGTGAACAATCTAGGGATTGTTAGCCCCAAAATGGCACCAGGCAAACCGTTTATGGAAGCTGGTCCTGCTGGTATCATAATCTCTTCTGCATAAAATGCAAAGACATACACACTGTCAAAAATCTTGGCAACAGCTTTCTTACAACTAAAGCCTGCTATTATCCTATTTTCATTTGTTAACCTCCAATCCAAATTCCTTAAGCTGTCTTCTACATTTACAACTGATCCAATCATGTCTTTTTCGGTGTAAATTTTATTTAAGTTAAAATCCGTGAAGTAGACTGATTTATCATCTGTTCTCCAAAACTCTGGCAATTTTTCTTTTTCAAACCAGCTTTCAAATTTATAAATACTCTTATTGTCTGCAAAAGTTAAATTGTAAAACCCTACTTTAAAGGTTGGTATCTTATCTGCCATTGCATCTGCCCAACTATTACTCCCCATCGTTTTTTTAAGATTGGATTTTACTTCATATTGAATGGTTGCTTTATCAATAAAAATTTGTGCCTTTATTTCCCCCATTAAAAAAAATGTAGTTGCTATTGTTATTATGAAAGTTTTCATGTTTGCTTATTTTTTTAAATTCAATTATTTTTTTGTAGCCGCTTTGTTTTTAAAATTCCACGTAAATCCAACCATCCAATATCTTTGTAATCTTTCATTTCTAGTCTCGGTAAATGTATTAAAACCAAAGTCTCTATCAATACCCCTGTTCTGATTCAAAATATCCCTTACCAATACATAAAAGGTATATTCATCTTTCTTAAAAGTACGCTGCAATTTGGCATTCCATAACCCGTTATTTATAGCTTTGACGTTCTCTGTTTTTTGCCTTGCAAAGTATTCTACATTGGAGTTAATGGACCATACTTTTTTATAATAAACTGTACCATCAAAACCTATGCGGTTGGTTAAAAAATTTGTTTTTATATTACCCAATGTCGCTTTTTGTGCATTAAAATCTCCTCCAAGACTCATGCCTAGGTCATACTTTTTATCTTTTGATTTAGATACGTAGAAATTCAAGCCTGCATTTGTGTTGTTGGAAATATTTTTTTGAGCATTTCTAAACGAAATGAATCTATTAGAGCCAACATTTACATTTACATTAAATCTGGTATCAATTTTCTTTACCTTAAAACCTAAACCAGCGTATAAATTAAGATTATAATTACCATTTACATTTATTGCTTGAGAAGTTGTTTTACCACCTAATGAAACTGTTTCAGCACTCGATATAGCATTATTCTCTACATTAAAATTTAAAGATTGATATGTCCACATATCCTTAATAAAATTATAACTATTGTGAGAAACATTAAAGCTGTTGGTAAATGTTGGTTGCAAATTTGGATTGCCAATCTGCTGGTAAAAGATATTGCTATTATCTCTCAATGGTTGTAGCTGGGCTATGGTGGGTTGCCTTGTGCTACCATTATAGCGTATGTTTAAACTATGGTTTGCTTTGTAACTGTAAGTAAAATTTACATTTGGAAAAAAATTGGTAAAATCCCTTTGTGTGGTTTTATTTAAGCTTAAATCTTTCAGTTTAAAATTCACAAAACCAATACCTGCACCAACATTAAACTTAAACTTCTTTTTTGCAAAATTAATTTTAGCGGAAGGGATATTTTGTGTAATATTTTGATCAAAGTAATTTGATAATGAATCAATTTTTATATCATATTTTTTGGAAGCATTATTAAAATCAAAAGTGGTACTGTTATTCGTACCGTTGGTAAAAACCAACTGGTAACCCAACTCTAACGCAAATTCCTTGTTTAAGGGTTCAGTATAAACAACTTTTGATGAAATTTTTCCAGTAGTTTTATCAAATTCCCTTGTTTGGTCTATGTCAAGCGGTGTGCCGAAAACATTGTTTTTAGATACTTGCAACCTGTCGCCATTTGTATTTAATGTACTCCAATCTGTATTTAAAGATAATGTTCGTCTTGCTTTTTTAAACTTGTGTTTGAAAATAGCTTCTACAGATAAAGCTTGTTTTTCGCTACTGGTAGTAAGGGTTCTATCAGTTGAATTTAAAAAAACATCTTTATTACCAGTCGTGCCTCCAACTGTTTTTTCGAAGCTTTCTGTTTCATAAAAGTTGGTCTTTGCCGTTATTTTTAATGTGTTTGCCGAATCGATTTTTACATCGTATATGGCTTTTAATTTCACATTGCTTCTATTTACAGACGAAGTCGTTTTACTTTTTTCGTTTAAGACCGAATCCCCACTTGTACGCCTATCCATTTCTTGTACATTGGTGTATCGTTGGCTATTGTACTTTGGCGAAAAATTAAGGGTTGTCTTGTCATTCCATTTGTTACTGTACTGCAATCCGGCATTTACATTGGTTATAAAACCATTGTTTACGTCTACATTTGGCTCATCATCTCCGGCGCCGCCACCTCTCGAATAATAAGTAAAACCACTTTCTTCATCTACTACCATATTATCATTTTCGCCACCAAATTTTTGTTCGTCTTGCCAGCTAAGACCATCTTGCCCGGTGTTTCCATTCAATAAAAACCCAGTGAGTTTTCTCTTCCCTTTAAATGAGCTTAGCAAAATATTATCGTTGTATCGGTGGTCTATATCATTTTGCAAACCACCAGCTACATCCACTTTACCGAAGTAGCCCTTCTTTTTATCTTCTTTCAATTTTAGGTTGATGGTTTTTTTAGTTTTGCCATCGTCTATTCCTGTAAACTCTGCTTGTTCACTTTTTTTGTCAAATACCTGCACTTCTTTTACAGCATCTGCCCGTAAATTCTTTACAGCCATGCCAGGGTCATCGCCAAAAAACTCTTCTCCATCTACCAACACTTTTTCCACCGTTTGTCCCATTGCTTTTATTTGCCCGTTTTTGTCTACTTGTATGCCTGGCAATTTTTTTAAAAGCTCTTCTACATTGGCATTGGCACTTACTTTAAAGCTGTCTGCAGTGTAAATGGTTGTGTCGCCTTTTATTCTTATTGGGTTCCCACTCTTTATAATAACAGCTTCGAGCAATTTACTTTTTGGGGTTAGTGCTATCAAAGCCATTTTTTCGTTTGCAACATTCAATTCTATATCATCCACATATTCTCCAAAAGTGGGGTGCGATACAGAAAGTATGTATTTTCCCGGTTTTACATCTTTAATCAAGAATGAACCATCTTCTCTTACACGGGTAAAAGCCTTTAAAATAGAGTCTTTTGGCGTTTGTAAAGTAACTACGGCATTTTTTACACTTGCCTTAGTAGCAGTATCTTTTACATTTCCGGAGACTTGTATCTTTTGTGCAAATGCCATTCCAGTAAACAGAAGTATGGCAAAAAAGAGGGTAATTTTTTTGAACATGTTGTTAGTTTTTTTCTACGAATAATATCGTAAATTAAAATTAGAATAATAATTTTCGAATGCAAACTAACTATTCTTAAATTTACGTTAAATGAATAATGTACAAGTTGTATAAATAATTACACGAATGGTATAAAAAGTCAATTTGTTTTTTTCCTTAACCAATTGTGGTTGTTATGAATAGAAAAAGGTTTACAACTATTAAAAGATTAAACTTA
>JANMGS010000506.1:0-1597 GCA_031374745.1 Ferruginibacter sp.
GCCATTCAGACCGGGAGAAAAATATACCGCATTTTTGGGACGCCGTAAGGCGTCTTTTTTATTTTAATCAATTTTAACCTTCCTTCTTCAAAATAGTTTTAAAAAAGTATTAGATTTGTATATGAGTTTGAAAACAAAAAAAGTAATTGCTAAGAAAAAAGCTTCAAATACAGGCGCAATTATAAGCGACAATGTGGGTAATTATGAAAAGCATCCATTTTTCATAAAGAAGGTTGCTGCAGCCAAGGCGTTACTACAGGAGGTTGGCTTACCTAAACAATTGACAAGAAATAAAGCGCAGGCATAAAATTTAATTGTTGTAAAAATTTATACTGAGGCTGTTTCAAAAGGGCAGCCTCTTTTTTATACAGCCTCATTATAAATACGTAAAGCGCTTCGCTAACTCTATGGATAGTACTGTAAGCAATTTGTTTCATGTAAATCTTTGGTTTGTTTTAACCATCCAAAGTTATGGTTACTCCAATTCAAAATATTGTCCCTTATTCTCATCCAAAACTTTTGCTAATAAATTAAAATTTTCTACTGTTGGTTTCAGGTTAACGTATTTATCGATGATGGTCCTGTTTCTGTAAACAATAAAAGTGTTTTCGACTGTTGGGTTAATTTTATTGAGGTTTGCTTCACTTTCTGTATCGGAAAAAGATGGCACATATGTCAAGGCAATATTTTTGAGCTTCAATTCATTTCCAATTTTTTCCAATTCCTTTTCACGTATACCCTTGTTATAACCATTTTCGTTTCCATATACGAAATAGGCTTTCAAATATTTACTTCTGGCTAGGCTTTGCTGTTCCAAAAAAAGTAACCATTTTTTTATTTCATCCCAATTTGGAACATTGCCTACAAAATAAACAATACCATGGTACCGCCCATATTTGCAAACCGGGCAAGCCCTTGAACCCTTGTCTGGCCCAAATGCATGAAATGGTATAAAGGAAGGTTGGTCTTCTCCAATCTGGAGCCCAGAAGCAGTTTTTGTAGTAAGGGTTTCGGGATAGTTTGGAATATTGAGCCCTAAAATAATATTGTGCTCGGCAATTTGTAGGTCGCCCTTTTTAAACAATCTTAAAATTCCGCTGCCAGCACGATTGGGTAAACGCTTTCTTTTTTCTCCAGTCAGCAGTTCGTCATCGTCAAAAACAAATTCATCTATGTAATATGCTGTTTCAATATTGGGTTCTTTTATAGCAGGGTGTATATGTGCTTCTATATTGCTATTTGGATAGGCTGCTGGTCGTACAGTATAAATTGCATAATGACCATTAGCATCAGATTTTACCCAACTTCTAATATAGCCATGCCTTACAACCCGTTGGTCTAATCCTTTTTTATTTGCATATACTCCATTTACATCTGTGTGATAATAATAAAGAATAACACCTGGCGCTACCGTCTTACCATCCAACTTATAAATGGTACCTGTTATTAAAAGTTTTTGTCCACTTTGAGTCCATCCTGGGCTAGTATCTACGGCGTTAATATTTGTAGGCATACCAATATAAAAAAAATCCCTATTTTCAAATGGACCACCCACTACACTGTTGTTGCTTACGCTTTTATTTATTGTAACAGGTTG
>JANMGS010000540.1:0-1656 GCA_031374745.1 Ferruginibacter sp.
TTCGTGGCAAATAATTTTACGACTGTGTCCGCCGAAGGAGGAAGCAAAATAAAAACAGTGAATCTGTGGCAAAAAAATGCGAAGCAATTTAAGCAAAGCTTTTTCATCTTTGTTTTATTCGTGCATTCGTGGCAAATAATATTGGGAAGCAAAATAAAAACAGTGAATCTGTGGCAAAAAAAATGAGAAGCAATAAAATCGAAGCTTTTCTCTTAGTGTCTTAGAGCCTTCCCTACTAAAATAGGGACAGGTTGTGGCAAAACAATTTTTGCGAAGCAAAATAAAAACAGTGGCTCTGTGGCAAAAAATTGAGAGGCAATAAAAGCGAAGCTTTTCTCTTACCGTCTTAAAATAAAAAAATATTAATAAAAATAAAAGAAACTAAAAGAAAAAAAACGCCTTACCGCCCCTGCCTTTGCCGGCAGGCAGGTTCTCGGCAAAAAAAAGAATCGGCAAAAAAGTAACAATTGAAAAAAAACATAACCATAATATTACTACTGTTTTATTCTTATACGAATGCACAACGCATCCTTCCTATGCATACACAAGTGCTTGTAATAGGCGGTGGTACTGGCGGCACGGCTGCAGGCTTACAAGCGGCTAGGAGTGGAGCAAGTACCATTATTGTAGAGCCTAGCAGTTGGTTAGGTGGAATGATTAGTGCTGCGGGCGTGAGTGCTACGGATGGCAATCACAAATTACCAAGTGGTATTTGGAATGAATTTAGAAACAATATTTACAAAGTATATGGCGGAGCAAAAGCGGTAGAAACAGGTTGGGTGAGCAATACCCATTTTGAGCCACATGTGGCAGATAGTATTTTTAAAGCAATGGTAAAAGCTGAAAAGCGCTTGGCTGTTTTGTATAAATGGGAATTTGTAAAAGTTATTGTAAAAGGAAACAAAGTAACCGGTGCTATTTTTAAAAATGAAAGTAATATTCAAAAACAAATAACTGCCGATATAATTATTGATGCAACAGAAATGGGCGATGCAATGGCAAGTGCAAAACTGCCTTACGACTTGGGAATGGAAGCTGAAAGCATTACAGGTGAAAAAGTAGGTGTAAAAGAAAATAACAATATAGTACAAGACCTTACTTATGTGGCTATCCTAAAAGATTATGGTGCAAGTACTGACAATACCATAGCAAAGCCTGTAAACTATAACCCTGCCGAGTTTGATGGAGCTTGCACGGATTACTATATCAATAAAAATTTGAAAGCGCCTGCTGTTGATGCAAAAAAAATGCTGGACTACGCAAAACTACCCAATGGTAAATACATGCTCAATTGGCCAAACAATGGCAACGATACTTATCTGAATATAGTAGAAAACACAAATGAAGAAAGGGTAGTGGCATTAGAAAATGCGAAACAAACAACTTTGCGTTTTATTTATTTTATTCAACATCAATTGGGGTTTAAAAACCTTGGTTTGGCAAATGATGAATTTCCTACAAAAGATAAATTAGCATTAATGCCCTACTATCGTGAAGGCAGAAGGGTAAAGGGTTTAGTACGTTTTACGATAAATAATATTACCAAACCTTATGAGGGAGATGCTTTGTATCGTACTGGAATATCAGTAGGCGATTATCCAATAGATCACCATCATAAAAAAAATGATGCCGCACCACAGCACTTAGAATTTTATC
>JANMGS010000577.1:0-10586 GCA_031374745.1 Ferruginibacter sp.
CAAAAAATTTCGTTATCCATCGCAAAAGGAATTGCCCGAACGTTGGCTCGCCTCCTTCCAAACTGATGACTCTTATGCGCATGATCATTTTACCGATGGTTTGCCCATTCATCAGTAATTCTGTAAGCAACGAATAAAAAAGCATTGGTACCGATATAATCAATATATCGAAGCCGGCACTGTTGTCAAGAGAGAGATTGAGTACATCGTACAAGAAAAATTTCATCGAATACAAGTAAATGACCATAATAGCGAAATCGATGATATAAGCCAATAACCTTTTGTGAAAGGGGGCTATTTCAAAATCTAAACCTACATTAAAAGCCGTATTTATTTGTACTGTACCCATAGCGTTTTGCAATATACATGCAAGAAAGATGCAAATGGCAAAAAAGCATATTTTTTTATTATGGAAAAAAGGATGAAATTGTATCCTAATAGAAAACTTTAAGGTTAGATTTAATATTTTATGAGGGAGGCAATGTTTATTAAGAAAAATGCGGAGAAATGGAAAGCCTACCAGCAGGAAGAAACGACTGACCCTGATGAAGCGTCGGAGCGTTTTATAACCCTCATGGACGATTTGGCCTATGCCAAAACATTTTATCCCAAAAGCAAAGCCACCAAATGGATCAATGGATTGGCGGCAAGTGTTTACCAAAATATTTACAAGAACAAAAAAGAAAAATACTCGAGGGTATTTACATTTTGGAAGTACGAACTACCGCTTATTATTAGAAGGCATCACCGCACATTTTTATTTACCAGCATTATTTTTTGCCTGTTTGTAGGCATTGGCGTATTTTCTTCTATAAACAATCCCGATTTTGTAAGAGGTATACTGGGCGATGATTATGTGCGTATGACAGAAGATAATATAGCCAAAGGCGATCCTTTTGGTGTGTACAAAGAAGAGAACCGTTTTAATATGTTTGTGAGGATAGCTTTTAATAACATTAAAGTGGCATTTTTTACTTTTGCAGGAGGATTTACGGCGGGCATTTTTACGGTTTATTTTTTATGGAACAATGGCATTATGCTGGGTACCTTTCAGCACATGTTTTTTGCCAACGAACTTGGTATAAAATCTATTCTAGTAATTTGGATTCATGGCACAATCGAAATTGCCTCCATCGTTATTGCGGGTGCAGCTGGGTTGGTTTTGGCAAATGGTATGTTGTTCCCTGGAACGTATGCAAGGATGGAATCTTTTAAACGAAATGCAAAAGATGCTGCCAAAATTTTAATTTGCTTAATTCCTTTTTTTATATTGGCCGCTTTTTTAGAAAGCTATATCACACAACTCATGAGCGATACATACGATCGCAAGCCAGATGGGATGCCGGTTTGGGTAAGTTTGCTCATTTTGGGAAGTTCATTTGCACTCATCATTTGGTACTTTGTTATTTGGCCTATTATGCTCAGTAAAAAAGGATATTTTTTAAAGAAAGATGGCATCGTATCTCGATTGCAAGGGGACGATGTATAAAAAAATAATTTTCATAGTTACTTTCTTGATGTTAAATGTTGTTTCTTGGGCGCAGGATAATGGGTATGTGCAAGAAGATAGCAATGCCATTATAGAAAACAGCATTGCCGAACCTCCAGCAGAATCAGATGAAGAAACTGCCTACAACAGGAACGGCACATTTGGTAAAGATGTGTTGGGAGATACGTTGATTTATTTCAACAATTTTGTATTGAATGAAGATTCAATGACCCTTTGGAAAAATAGCAAGAAATATGCTTGGATAAAAAATTTGGATAGCCTATTAAAGGACAGGGAAAACAAAAATAAAAAGCAGTCAAGGGAAGTTTCGAGGCAAGGCCAAAATTTAAACGATGGTCTTTCTGCCACTGAGCGGTTTTTTAATTCTACTTTTTTGAAAGTTGTTTTATGGACATTGGCAGCTTGTTTTGTAGCATTCATCATTTTTAAACTCTTTTTGAGCAAAGGGATTTTTGGTAAACCAAGCAAAAAAGCTATTGCAGAAATTGTGGAAGAGGAGGAAGATCATAATATGGACAATGATTTTCATCGGCTTTACAAAAAAGCTTATGCAGCAGGGGATATTCGATTGGCCATGCGTTATTTGTTTTTAAAAACATTGCAAGCACTCAACGAAAAAGATTTGATTCGATTTGCTGCCGATAAGACAAATAGTATGTATGTAGCAGAATTACCAGAAGCCAAAAGAAATGATTTTGCATCGCTGGCTTTGTATTACGAATATATATGGTACGGTAATTTTGTTGTAGGAAAAGAAGCATTCGTTAAAATAGAATTTAAGTACAACGAATTTTTAAACAAAGTATAGCAGTTGAATAAAAGGTTACATCATATCATTGCATTTTTTGTATTGCTCGCTGCTATACAAGCTTGTAATAGTACCGTGTCTAAAATGCCAGACCTAAGGGAAAGTTTTAGTTACACTGATAACCGCCCATTTGGTACGTCTGTAGCTTACGCAATGTTGCAAAATGCTTACCCACAAAAAAAGATAGAAATTAGCAAAAAAGAATTTGCTGATAATTATGGATGGGATAGCGATACAGCCTCTTTGTATTTTAATATAAGCCGCAGTTTTTATGTAAACGAAAGAGATGCCCAATCGTTGTTGGATTTTGTGTACAAAGGTAATACGGCATTTATTTCCGCTGGCATCATCGATACCAGTTTGTTCACTAAAATTTATTGTACGCAAGCAAAAGCAACTAACTATTTTGGTAAGTTGGAGCCTAGCAATACGGCCATGAAATTTATAGAGGAATTTACCATAAGCAAAGAAAGTTACAGTTATTTTTATTATCCATTCGGTAATTTTTATCCAGCCATTAATGGAGATTATGCCCTTGTTGTAGGGTACAATGATTCCGATAAGGCCAATTTTTTTGTGTTTTTTTGGGGCAAGGGTAAAATGTATATTCACAGCGAGCCAAGGGGGCTTAGCAATTATTTTTTACTTACCAATAACAATAATAAATACTTGCAGAAAATATTGCAGATGATGCCCGAAGCTCCAGCAAATATTTACTGGGATAATTTTTATGGCAAAAGAAATTATTCATCAAAGCCCAGCGACAATAGTGGCGGAGGTTCTTCTATAGGTACATTGATGAAATACCCACCGCTGGCAAAAGCATTTTTTATTTGCCTTGGGTTATTGCTTTTATATGTTTTGTTTAATAGCAAACGTAGGCAACGAATTGTGCCTATTGTAAAGCCACCAGAAAATACAAGCATAGCTTTTGCTGAAGCAATTGCAGGGTTATACCTTAGTAAAAAAGACAACAAGGTAGTGGCCGAAAAAATGATTACCTATTTTAATGAACATGTGCGCACAAAATATTATTTGAACATACATGTACAAGATGAAACTTATGCCGATGTACTTAGTAGGAAGAGTGGCGTGCCAATAGAAACAACCAACCAACTTGCAGCGGCAATAAAAAAAGCCAACAATAACTTGAAAGTAAGCGATGAACAATTACTTTTATTGAATGGATTGGTGGAGAAATTTTTTAAGAGCAAAAGTTAATGATGGGAACCACAAAGGAGATTAGAAAGAAGGGAGAACCACAAAGGCGCTAAGAAGAATAAGGTTCACTAAGTTTTTGTAAAAGTATCAAAGTGGAGTATATTTTTGTTTTTCTTTTCTTTGTGCAACTTTTTAACTTACTGTCTTTGTGGTTCATTATAAAAAAATTAAAAATAGATATTAATGGAAGAAAATTTTTTTGAAGAAAGCAGCCCGGTAACAGAGCTCAATGGTAAGCTACACGAAATAAGAGCAGAAATAGCCAAAGTAATTGTAGGACAACAAAAAGTAGTAGACCTGCTGCTCATAGGGCTTTTTTGCGATGGGCATTTGTTGCTGGAAGGTGTGCCCGGTGTAGCCAAAACTCTGGCCTCTAAATTGCTTGCAAAAATAATAAATGTAGATTTTTCTCGCTTGCAGTTTACTCCCGATTTAATGCCTGGTGATGTAATAGGCACTTCTGTTTTTAATCCCAAAGAAGGTACATTTTATTTTAAAGCAGGTCCCATATTTAGCAATATCGTATTGATAGATGAAATAAACCGTGCACCCGCAAAAACACAGTCGGCACTTTTTGAAGTAATGGAAGAAAGACAAGTAACGGTGGATGGCGCAACACATGTTATGCAATATCCATTTATTGTATTGGCTACACAAAACCCGATAGAGCAGGAGGGTACTTATCGCTTGCCAGAGGCACAACTAGATCGTTTCTTATTTAAAATAGAAATAGGCTACCCAACCTTACAGGAAGAAGTACAAATACTTACACAGCAAGAAGGCAAAACACAAAACCAATTGTTGCAAAATGTAAACAAATTGTTATCTACCACAGAAATAGCAAAGTACAGAGAAGTAGTACAAGATATAACCGTAGATATGAAATTGGTAGAATACATTGCTGCCATTGTACACGAAACAAGAAACCATGCATCTTTGTATTTGGGTGCATCTACCAGGGCTTCGCTCGCACTACTAAAATCTGCCAAAGCCACTGCAGCACTTAAGGGTAGAAACTTTATCATACCAGAAGATGTACAACAAATGGCACCACATGTATTGCGCCACCGCATTATGCTATCACCAGAAAAAGAAATGGAAGGTATAACGCCGGATGAATTGATAGAAAATATTTTGAAGACGATTGAAGTGCCGAGGTAGGGGGGAGGAAGGGTTGAAGGTGGTTGAAGGGTTGAATAGGGTTTAGCAGGTTTAGAGGGTTTAGAAGTTTAGAGGGTTTAGTGGGTTGAGAGATTTGAGAGAGTTGAGATGGTTGAGGGGGTTGAGAAAAATCTGTGGAAATCTGAGATATCTGCGGGAAAAAATAAAGTAAAATCTGTGGAAATCTGAGATATCTGCGGGAAAAAAATGCGGAAAAAAATAAAGTAAATAAGTGTCTGTGGAAATCTGAGATATCTGCGGGAAAAAAATGCGAAAAAAAATAAAGTAAATAAACATCTGTGGAAATCCGAGATATCTGCGGGAGAATAAAAAGCGAGAAATAATAATGACTCCATATAGAAAATACATCATTGATTTTTTTATTACCCTTCGGTTTTACATAGCCATGGGGATTTGTATTTTTTTATATATCGTTTCCTTTTTTTATACCCCTTTGTATTCTATTGCCAATATATTTTTTGTGGTGGTAGTATTGCTTGTGCTGGCCGATTATTTTTTTATTTTCTTATCTTCCAAGCCGCCCACTGCAAGCCGTACCGTAAGCGAGCGCTTAAGCAATGGCGAGGACAACTTGGTGAAGATAGATATTGTAAACAAAATGTCGTTTGCCATACACTTGCAATTGATAGATGAGCTACCCCTACAAATGCAAGAGCGCAATATGCACATGGCAAGAACCTTGCAGCCAAAAGAAAATACGCAAATAAAATATACCATTAGACCAACCCAGCGTGGCATTTACAAATTTGGAAACATCATCCTTTATTTTCAATCTCAACTAGGGCTGGTGCAGCGTAGGCAAGTGATAGCAGCGGAGGAATCTGTAAGTGTGTTCCCTGCATTTTCGCAACTGGGCAGGTATGCACTGATAGCCCAAGCAACCACCAGCGAGCAGGGGAGTAAGCGTATGCGTAAGATAGGGCAGAGCATGGAGTTTGAGCAAATAAAAGATTATGTAAGTGGCGATGATATACGCACCATCAATTGGAAAGCCACTGCCCGCAAAGGCACACTGATGGTAAATAATTATACAGACGAAAAAAGCCAGCAGGTTTATTGTGTAATAGACAAAGGCCGCTTAATGAAAATGCCTTTTTATGGATTGAGTTTATTGGACTATGCCATCAATGCCACGTTGGCACTGAGCAATATCTGTTTGCAAAAGCAAGATAAGATTGGTCTCATTAGTTTTTCCGATAAAATGGGCAGTGTTATTGCTGCCGATAGAAAGCCGGTGCAGCGAGAAAAAATTGTGCAGGTGCTACACAAAGAAGCTACCAATTTTATGGAAAGCGATTATGAAATGTTGTACATGCAGGTGCGCAACAAACTAAAGCAGCGCAGCCTTCTTATTCTCTTCACCAACTTCGAATCGTTGAACGGGTTAAAAAGGCAGGTGAATTATTTACGCTCCATCGCCAAGCATCATTTGTTATTGGTCATATTTTTTGAAAACACCGAGCTCACCAAACTATCGGGCGCTACTGCACATAATGTAGAAGATGTGTATGTAAAAACCATTGCCGATAAACTGGCTTACGAAAAACGCATGGTGGTAAAAGAGCTACAGCAATATGGTATCTTATCGGTACTTACGAGCCCGCAAAACCTCACCGTGAATGCGATTAATAAATATTTGGAGTTGAAGGCGAAGCAGATGATATGAGAGGTTGAAGAGGTTGAAGAGGTTTAAAAGGTTCAAGAGGTTCAAGAGGTTGGGGGAGTTTGTGTGAACTTTTACTGTCTTGATGATTGGCGAAATGTATAACTTATTCTTTGCGTACTTTGCGTGCCTTTTCCTTTGTGCACTTTGCGGTTAGAAAAATAAACACAAATTACGCTGTTTAGCAAGCAGTAAAATATACCCCGCAGAAAACGCCGATGAAGCAGATCATACTTTCGGTAATAAAACCTGCCGAATAGTAAAATGTAAGTAGTTTTATAATATTTTCTTTGCCTTACTTACCCACTTTGCGTGAAATGCACTACCCGCATCTAATTGAAAACAAGATCCTTAACCCACCAAAACCCCATTTTACTACAACCACCGAAAAATTTCTACAACCATTATATACAGCCAGCCACAAAGCCCGTTAAAATAAAGTTGCACTTTTACATTATCCAATTAGACCGAAAAGCTTTAAATCCAATATCTAAAGCGAAACCATTCCAATATCGTTAAAAAACCATAAAATGCAGTACATCTGTGAAAGCCTTCCGAAAGAGGGCTTTTTTTTATGCGTACATGCCAAGACCAGCAAATATTTGCATTGATAAAATAGATAAGCTAAATTTTGCTGATGATATTAATGCATTGGGTTAGTATAGTAGCCCAAGCTTTTTGCACACATACTTTACAATCCCAAAAAATAATCCCAATTATTGTGCGCTGTTTGTTTTTATTCTTATATATTTGACGCAGAAAAATAAACCCCAATTTTTCTACATTACCAAACGACTGATTACCCCACTTTATTGGTTTGAGATTTGCATTTTTTTGAATGGCTGTTGTGAGATGGCTGGTGAGATTGGTTTGAATTGATATGATGTATTGGCGTAGCGACAATTGAGTTTGGATAATGCTAATGGATTGATTTGATAATTAAAAATAATTAATAAAAGGGGTTTTATAGCGTATATTAACGTGTGTACGAAACATTTTCGAATGTCAAAAATCTACAAAATGAAAAATAGTATTTTAATTTTTATTATATGTCTACTTTTTTCTTGTAAGAAAAAAGATATCAATTTAATTCCATCTGAATTACCTATTTCAATAATTACTGACTCAGCATTTCAAATTACTAATATAATTAAAACAGGATTAAATGAATTCGATATAAAATATTTCCTTAAACCTCCTCCCAATGAACAATTTTCTAACACCTACATGATTTGGAGTACTGATCAAAACTTTGTAATAAATAATGATAGTCTCCCAATTTCGGCTTCACAAACTCAATTATCAACTTTCCATTTATCGGGGCTTAATCAATCCTCTAGATATTTTACTAGAATTGGATTGAATTATAATAATAAAAGATTGTATTCTCAAAGCAAAGTTTGTATATCTGATTCTTTCAAAATTATTAATGTAGGTAATGGTAGAGGTTTAAATAAAGTAGATACTGCCGTTGCTTTAACAAATCTTCCTCAAGTAAGCCCTAATAGCAGCCCTGGAACAAAAGTTTTTTTAGGGCAATTTCAGTGTCCTGTAGTAAGTGATCAGGGGTTAATTATTTCATTTAGTGTACCTGAAACAATTCCACCAGGCAAGTATCTATTAAAAATGGAAGCACGTGGAATGCAAACAAATACTAACGATTCTATAGAAGTATTAAGAGGTAAATGGAGACAAATCAATTCTCCAAATATACCTATAAACCCTGCTGCCTCTGCAAGTGGCCTAATTTTATTTGGAACTTGCTATTCACAAAATAAAGGATATATGATAGGTGGGTCTTATTTTAACGGCCCTCAAGTATCTTGGCCTAATAGTATGTACCCAGAATATATTTTTGAATTTGATGGAATGTTACAAACTTGGACAAAAAGAAATACTACAAACAGACGTTATTTTAATGACCCAATCTGTTATTACTTCAATAATGCTATCTATGTAATCGGAGGAAAGGAAATTAGAATAGATCAATGGGGTAATATTCATAATGTTATTCTTAAAAAAATGATGCGGCTTGATTTAGGGAATTTGACTTGGAGCGATTTGAATGATTTACCATATTCAACTATGATTAATGTTTCTAGCTTTGAAATCAACAATGAATGGTATATTGGAATGGGAGCAGATTCCGCAAATCAAACAATTTGCTGTGGAATGCCAATTCCATCAAGAAAATTTTGGAAATATAATCCAGTTAATAATCAATGGACTCAACTCTCTGATTATCCAGGAGACTATCAAAACGTTCCAACTTGTTTTTCAATAGGTTTAAAAGGGTATGCATTTTATGGAGCCATTCCAGTTGGAAATCCTACAATTGCTACCAATTTTACACAACAACTTTGGGAGTATAATCCTAATACTAATTCTTGGAGTAATATACAATTACCTTCTTTAGGTGGTCCGCCTCCGGGTGAAAAATATCAAATAGTAACTACAAATGAAAAAGCTTATTTTTTGAGTGGTCAAAAGCTTAATCTTTTTGGAGGAGGTTATGGATATACAGGAGTTGACCCTTGCCTAGAATGGAATCCTTCAACAAATACTTTTAGCAAAATTTCATTTCCAACAAATGGGTACAGCCCTATTGTTAAAAATATTTTTAAACAAGGAAATAGCTTTTATTTTCAGTCAGATGCATTTGGATACTATGAAAGTATACCAAATAAAACTCATTTACTAACAGTTGAATAAATTTAATTGAAATAGAATCGCAGATGGTTTGCCTTAGTTGGTCATGGCTAAGTTCTAGTCCGCCGTTGATAAAGCCACCTATCACGCTCCGCCTAGGCTTGCCCATTCTGGCGCAGCCTTATAATTTTCAAATTTGCTAAAGACTTACGACTAATTTCCTTCAAATAAAAAAAAGTATCCTTGGCGCAGAAATGAGTCCCAGCCTTGTGCTAGCTTTCTGTGCCTGTAAAATAATCCCTAAGCCTCAATTGGTTTTCGGTATGGCCTATACTTGTTTAGGTATATTTCAAATACTGCAAACAAAATTAATTTTTAACCTTACCTATTGTTGCATTGTTAAAGCTTAGCAAGCCAAATTTTTCGTTTATTTTTTTTATTTACAAAAAATTAATACCAATAATTTTTGGTATTTGTTTTTATCCTTATATTTGAAATAGAAAAATAAACCCCAATTTTTCTACAATACCAAACGGCCGAGTACCCCCCATTCTGGCGCAGACTTATGATTTTCAAATTTGCTAAAAACTTACGACTATTTTCCTTCAAATAAAAAAAACTATCCTTGGCGCAGAAATGAGCCCCAGCCTGTGTGCTAGCTTTCTGTGCCAGTAAAATAATACCTAAGCCTTAATTGGTCTTCGGTATTGCCTTTATTAGTTTACGTATATTTCAAATACTGCAAATAGAATTAATATTTAACCTTGCCTATTGCGGCATCGTTAAAGCCTAGCTAGCCAAATTTTTTGTTTATTTTGTTTATTTACAAAAAACTAATACTAATAAATTTTTGGTATTTGTTTTTATCCTTATATTTGAAATAGAAAAATAAACCCCAATTTTTCTACAATACCAAACGGCTGATTACCCCACTTTATTGGTTTGACACTTATACATTTTTTGAATGGCTCTTGTGTGATGGCTGGTGAGATTGATTTGAATAATTATGAAGTATTAAGGCAACGACAATTTATATTGGATAATGCTAATGGATTGATTTTAAAAATTAAAAATATTTAATAATAGGGATCTTATTGCGTATATTAACGTGTTACAAGCAAGCCTAACAGACGACAGTGCATAATTTGAACAACGATAAAAAAATCTAAAAGCAATTAAAAATGCCAACATCAAATGAAATATTTTTAGAATTAAAGAAACAAGCTTCCAATGGTTTTATTGAATTATCCTTAAATAAATTTGGGGACAGTTTTAGTCAAATTCAAGGTTTGTTTAACGATCTCACATTTGACTTAGGGAATATTTCAATTCTCTCGGAAACAGAGGATAAGGTAAAATTAACAGCATTTTCAAAAGATTTTCTATTCAAGAAAACTTTGTTTAAGAATGAATCTGTATCAATTGAAGCAGAATTTATTCTTCTTAATGACGAGATTGAGATTGTTGCAATTTGTAAATTTAGTAAGACTCCAAACAAGTTATCGAAACTTCCTGGCATAATTGGAGATTTATTAAAGCCATTGGATTTTATT
>JANMGS010000591.1:0-1767 GCA_031374745.1 Ferruginibacter sp.
GAGCAGCCGACGACCGACAAAGACAAAGGCATGGACAAGGACAAGGAGAAGAGAGGACACATCGATTGCTACGCCAAACTTTTGAAGATTTCCAAGTGCTTCATTGATCTTTTGCCGGGCAACGAGCATCTTTTAATAACTCTCAGACATTTTTTGATAGGGAAAAAAAAAATTTTGGCGAAGACTTCGCCAAACGCTTCAAAAACTATACTAGCAACGATATTTGATTTGTTTTTTTGTGGATTCCCTGCCTTCTAGTATAGTTAATTAATTTATTATCCGCTTTACTTGTATAATATATAAAATTGAGTTTAGAAATCGAGCATCTTTTCAAAAAATCAGGAATAACCACGTTATTGAATGGAAATAAGTACGACGATATGAATCACAGCGCGCATATTGCGGGAGAAACAGAAATATTAATAGATGCATTAAGTGTTTCAATGTCTTACTCCAAGTGTGTTAACGTATTTGACGATTGCGATCACGACGAATTCTGCGAGTTTACCAAACAAAGTGACGCAAGTGAGTGAAAGTATTTGCCAATCGCGAATGCGGGAATATTCAAGCAATTTACCAGCCAAAAGGCTTTTAAAGCAGCGTTATAGCGAAATTTTTGAAACAAATTGCAGTACAAAATTGCAAAATCGGGGGAAAAAAAAGGACATAATAGAATTGCATCTGCGATCTTCCAAGTTTGATGCTTTGTATCTTCTAATATCCAGTAGAAGCCACCTCAATTATTTTGTTCAAGATTATGAAGATACGAAAAATACGCTTGAATGTGATTGTAGCCCCATTGGGAATGGAGTTGTCCAGAAGAATCTATTTGACTATTCAATCTGTGGCTACCAGAAAAGTGTAACTTATTGTAAAGCAGTAAAGAGTACGAAAGATTTTTCTGTTGATCGAAGCGGAGAAGGTGAAGATTATAAAAAAAAACGAATCATTGAGACCAATATGCGTGTGCCACCCCTAATTTTGATGTAGTGAAACGTACGAGTAGCAATAATTACAATGTATAATATAATCTATTATTTTAGCGTAAAAAAATATTAATGAAAATGTTTAATATTAGTATACTTTGACAATTAGCCCAATTTCACCATAACATTGTCACTAATTGCGACGCGGTTACTCTAATATACCCTTCCTTCGAACAAAACTTTGCAGATAAACAAAACAAACAACTAACATTGCAATCGTAAAAAAAAAATGAACTGGAGCCTTTGTTATCATCAAAAAAGTGAACTTTTAATAAGAAATTGATTTCCATGCTTCCACGATGTGTGGAATATCTTATTAAATACGCTATTCTTCGCTTCAACATTCACAAATATTCATTAAAACAATAAAATAAAAACAAATCCGTTTCAAAAACCATCATATCTAATTAGCTTATCAGCAAGGGCTGGACGCTTTGGCGAAAAAAACGAAACTGACGAGATTTCGTAGAAAACTATATATATATATTCATTATATATTGACATAATGTATGAGAAATAATCTCAATCTATCATCATAAGACTAGCGCACACGTTAAAAGTGGAAAGAAGTTTTTCATATTCGCAATAAAGCTCTATGGCGTAATTTACGCCGTGCCCATACATTTTGGCGTAATAAATTACGCCAAAAAACATGTGTGAGAGTTATATATGAGAAATGAAATGAAATTGCTCTGTTCTAGTGGTTTTTACCAATAATTTTAATCGAAAAACGCTTAGTCCAAAATATTACCATTATATTCTATCATTCATTCCATGATCA
>JANMGS010000619.1:0-3171 GCA_031374745.1 Ferruginibacter sp.
AATAAAATACAAGAAGAAAGCTTGTATTACGAAACACTGAAGCATACAGGCGAATTTCCCATTGTAGGTGTAAATACCTTCCTTAATAAAAACGGATCTCCTACCATAATACCTGCGGAAGTAATACGCTCTACCACCGAAGAAAAAGAATTGCAGATAACCATGCTCAATGCATTTAAAGAAAGGCATAAAGAAAAAAGTGCTGCCATGCTTTTGCGATTACAAGAAGTAGCCATTGCAAATGGTAATTTGTTTGAAGAGCTAATGGAAACAGTAAAATATTGTTCGCTAGGAGAAATTACCAATGCATTGTATAGCGTAGGTGGGCAGTATAGAAGGAATATGTAAAACGAATTTTAGAAATTATTTGGGGCTGTGAACTTTCACAGCTCCAATATAGTTTAGTCCACCGCCCGCCTCCAATGTTTTTTGCTCAAAGGCAGCAATCCCGCACTTATTGCGGTACTGTCTAAGTGGTACAGCCATTCATCAGTAAATCATTTTTCAGCCATTAATGCTACGCTACAACAGAACTGAATAAGCAATTAAGATTTTGCTATTAATACCTGTTGGTAACCAATAGCTACCACTAGTATGTGCAGAGGTTTGGTCTTTTGACCAGCCTACATAGAGATTAAGCGTTGCGGCGATGGGCGCTTGCGATGTTCGGTTACTAACGGAGGCAGCAGCTATTTTTTCTTGTTTTCTAACGCTGATACATTTCTACTATTCTTTGAAAATAAGTCTATCAAGTCCTAAAACTAATCTCGGCTTATTAAGCATTTCAAGGAAATCTGCATCAGCTTCATGCCAGATTTTTAATAACTCAGCCTTTTTATCGCCATCGATATTCTCCTGAAACATTTGTGCCAATTCTTCAAATGAATTAGAATTTTCATACATCTTCTGTACTATCTGAGGAGACAATCCATGCATTTCAGTAAGGTTTTTTACGATAACAGTGTTTTCAAAGTCAGTTAACCGTTTATCTCTTATGTTACCTGAAGAATCAAGCGTTTTCCAAATGCCAGTTTTTTTGGAAACGAATGTGGTAGTTGTAAATCTGGTTTGTCCATCGAGTAAATTGTCATATAAAATTTTAGAGCTTAGTTCACCCCAAGTAAAAGTTTCAGTTTGGGCAAAGCCATTTTGTCTATCTTTAGTTGTTAAATTTTTTACAAGCAAGAGCGAATCTTCTGGGGTTATCTCATAATATGAAACGCTTTTTGATTTACCATTTTGATAATATTCTTTCCAAGTGCCAGTTCTAAAACTTCGGTAGTAAAATGCTTCATGTTTTATTGAACCATCCTGATAATAGCCAATCAATTTTCCAGTGAGATACCCAATATCCGTATAAGGAAATATCCAAGCGACCTTACCATTTCTATGAAATACTAAAGAAGTATCAATATTCCAATAATGAATTGGATCTAGTTTTCTGGTTAGCTCAATTTGCCCAGTTTCATAGAAACTATAATACCTCCAATATTTATTAACTGAATCATACTTTCCAAAACTCTTTAATTTACCGTCATCAAAAAAAGCTGAGTCTGTCATCATCCCTTGGGAGAAACAAACAAAAGATGAAACAAAAAGGATTACTATTGATATCGAAAATCTCATATAAAATTGTAGATAATGATAGGGCTTTGCGTTGTGGTAAAATTTGAAATTCGTCAGCCAGTAACCCCCGCCAAGGTTTGAGGCACACGAAAATTTACCAAATATATGAACTAATTTTTTTTAAAGATTTATAGCAAGGGTTTTATTTGCATAAAATTTGACCATTTTTTCCTTTGTATTTCGTGTGCCACGAATCAAGGCTAAGAACTGTACAGTTGCTGTTTAATGACAAGTCATGTCTAATATTTGGCACTAGTGGAGCTGGTTTTATGCGACGCACAACAGATTGGAAGTACAGCAGTGCAATAGATTATGCTGGCTGCAAGGGATTGTTGGATGTAATTTTATTGGATTCGATAATTGTGTAAAAGTTTTTATGGTAAATAGATTTTATTAAGGCATAGAAAGAATTTTTACGGCTTATTCTTTTACATTGGCACAGAAAGCTAGCACACAAAGGCTGGGCCTCATTTCTGAGCCAGAGATACTTTTTTTAATTTGAAAGTATGCTGCGAAAGTTTTTAATTAATAGGTTGCTTACAAACCTGCGCCAGTAGAGGATCCGAAAGCTGTATTATAATTTGCAGTTTCATTTTTCCAAAGTGCAAAAGCGCCTACGGCTGTATTTTGATTTCCGGTAGTGTTTGTAGCAAGTGAAGTAGTGCCAATGGCGGTATTCCTGAACCCGCTTGTATTGGAAGAAAGTGAAAATATCCCATTTGCAGTATTTTCAAGGCCAGTGGTATTGGAATAAAGTGCAGATTTTCCACATGCAGTATTAGAACCCCCTGTTGTATTGGAATATCCCGCATTACTTCCAATAAAAGTATTATAATTACCATTAAATGGGTCATTAACTATTCCGGCATTTCGTCCGATAAATAAATTGGATGTGTCATCCGAATGGATTCTCATCAGTTCTGCACCGCTGCTATTGCGCAGTTTTATCAATGGTTTGCTGTTACTCTGTGTACTATAGGCATCAATCAGGAGTTGAGTAGTATCAGCGGTACCTTTTATATGTAATTTGGCTGTAGGAGTAATGGCTCCAATGCCTATATTTTGTGCAGCTAAACTAAAGCTGAGAAAAATAAAACCTGTTACTAAGTGTATTTTTTTCATACTAATTTATTTTGGTGATTTCATGAGACTGGTTATATCAAACTAAATTTTATCACTTATATTGTAACCCTAGCAGATATCAGCCTAGCAAAAGTGCGGTGACGTATCTACCGCTTACTGAGGTACAAGTTGTGCTGTCCTATATAAAGCAATAAATTTTTTTATTTCTTAAAACCAATCAGCTGCCTATTTTTATAAATTTATTCTTCAGGGAAAAATATAATTTACAGGCCATAGCAAACCTTGCCTTTGTTAGCACTTCAAATCTAACAAAATCTTTCTACATTTCTTTTCCAGCATTCCTTTCCATCAATGAAATATAATCTATCTCACATTCGCTTAGCATGGTCTTGACCATCCGGTGCGGTATTAAATACTTTTATTTTTTGAAAATAGGTTTTAATAATTTGGTCGGCTGGTTGG
>JANMGS010000645.1:0-8084 GCA_031374745.1 Ferruginibacter sp.
CTTAAGGTCTTACGTTTTTCCTTAAGATCCTCAAGTGAAACTTCAAGTGTTACCGTTTTCTTATCTTTGGATAATGTTGCATCTTCATTTGTCATTTTTTTTACTGCAGCAGGCAAATGATAAATGATTCTATACTTCATATCAGCAAGAAAAGGACTCATCATTGATTTATCTTCCTCACTAGTACCACCAATGTCACCAATCAGGGAATTTATTCCCCCCTCTTTTCGGGTCAGTTTTCCTTTTGACTGAGAATAAAGGTTCTTTTCGTCTGCATCTTCTTTATCCTGGTCAAGCACTTCGTTCAATACATTTATATCAGTAAAATTCAGCCTTAGTTTAATTACATTTTTTTCACTTTTATCCAGGTAAGCTGCCGATACACCATTTATACTTATTATTTTATTTTTAAAAACCTCAAATGTTGAATCCAATGTTTTTTTTGTGCCATTCATCATCTGTCCGGTAGAATCTACCATGCTATAAGTGTCCGCTAATTTTGTAATATCAAAGCTACTTACATAGGTCCCCGAGCCATCCTTGTTCAGGATAACTTCTTCAATAATATCCAGACAACCGGTAGCGGTAAAACTAATGGCTGCAAAAATTAGGATTCTGATAATTTTTTTCATGGTTTTAGTTTTTGTTTTAGAATTTAATGTTATTCAATACGACTTAATCACCTTAATGTTGTTGAATTTTATAATTTCATAAATAATTTCCGAGCAGAAAATCTATACGCATTAACTTAATTCGTCTTAATCCTTTCACCCAAAATATAAATCTTCCTTTAATCGGTATGTATAGATAGTTGTATTATATCCCACACTCCGCCTTGGTTTGTGTCTCCCGAAACAATACTTTTTTATTCCCTAGCAAACACTGCTTGCGAATGACTCATGAGGCAAGCACCAAGGCACGAAGAAAAATTGAATTCTAAAAAGAACTGCCAAAATCATTGAAGAAAAGATAGTATTACAATTGACACAAATGGAAGAAAAAGCAATTGCTTTAATTACATCTTATTCACCTTCTCCTGCAGGCCTGCAGCATTTTTTGAGCTTAATGCTTTAAGTTCATCAACCATTTGCTGTGCTCTGGTAATATTCTTCTGTGCTATATAAACTAGCCCTGCATAATAACGGGCATTTTCATTTTTAGGGTTTAACTCAATGGCTTTATTAAAATTAATCAGTGCCAGGTCATAGTTATTTGTTTTGTAATAACTGTATCCCAATTCTACATAGGCAACTGTGTATGTATTTTCATATTGTATAGAGCGTTTTAAAAAGGGTATCGCCTCATTGCATTTTTGAAGGCTATTAAGGCAGTAACCTATTCCATAATTAGCCTTGCGTTCATTAGGATTAATAGCCAGAGATTTATTGTACCAATTAATTGCCTCCAGTCTGTCTTGTAAATTATCCTTGTAAACTTCGCCAATTCCATTATAGGGGATATGGCTTTTAGGATCTATTTCAATAGCCTTATTAAAATAACCAATTGCTTCATCATTTTGTTTCAATTTGGACGCTGAAAAACCAAGCTCAAGATAAGTATTGATATAATCTTTTTTAAACTGAAGCGATTTCGTTAGGCTGAGTTTTGCAGTTTCATAATTTTTTTGTGCATTGTACATAAAACCTTTACGATACCAATACTGGTAATCAGTTATAGATGCTTTCGCAGCAGCCTCGTATTTTGCAAAATAAAGCAGCGCTATTCCATACTCTTTTTTTTCATATGATATGTAGCCCAGTTGTTTGTATGCAAGCGAATAATCATCTTTATACAACAAGCAAGTGTTATAAGATCTAATTGCAGAGTCGGTCATGTTTGTTTTTTCAAATGCATAAGCAAGTTCAAAATGTACTTTAGCAATTGTTGACCACCCATCCCTGGCTTTCCTTAAAGAAATAATTGCCCCTGTATAATCCTTTGTATCGTTCTGGCACCAGCCCAGGTTATACAGGGCTTCGGTATAATCTGGCTTTAGCTTTATGGCTTCTTTAAATTTTACCATTGCAGCAGCAGAATTTCTTGCCTCTTTTAATTTTACCCCCTCATCATTGAATATCGTGGCATCCTGAGCTGATAATGGAAGAGCGGTTAACGATTCACTAACTATTATCTTAAAATCCTTTATTGCTTTATAAACAACTGCTGCATTTTTTGTATAAAACGTTATGTTTATTCTAGGTGTAGCTTGATAGATTTGAATTCGTGAATCTCTATCATATGTTATTGTTGCGTCTCTTATAGAAAAAGTTACATTACATCCTTTTTCACTGCCTGTAATGACTATTTCGCCAGTTTCTGAAATTGTTATTTTAGCAATATTATAACATGGTGAATCATAAATTCCTCCTAGGAAACCGCTTCCAACTAAATTTTTTTGAAGTGTGTTTTCAATTTTTGCAATATCATTTGTTTGCCCATAGTTTGTATGACTCAGTAAACAAAAACTGGTTATAAGGAATGCATTTAGAAACTTTTTTGCTTTTTTCATCATTTAAAATTTAATAATTAGGTTCTAATTGTTTTTGGATTTTTAAAAATTAAAATTTACCTACTCCTTGGTTCGAGTCTCACGAAACAATACTTTTTTATTTCCCAGCAAATACTGCTTGCGAGTGGTTAGTGAAACAGGAACCAAGGCATGGGATGGTATTATTACTAATAACATCACTTCGCTGAAAGTAAAACCTCTTTGATATTTTCCATATTTATTTCATTCCTTGCGCATTAAAACTTCGATGGCAAATCTTCCGAATAGTTACAGTAAGACACAATCAAAAGCACGTGATTACGGCGGTTAGTTATTTCGTTCTGGTTTGCTCTATGTTTAAATAATTTGATTGCATACTGTTAACTTTATGGCATATTTTACTTTAGTAAATATTTTTAAAACAAAGATGAAGTCACCAATTTCCTTCGCCAATACCTTCAAATAACTATATTTAATATCTGCTGTAGCTTTTAATTACTTTAATAACTTTAACCTATAACCCCAGCCCACCAGTTGCTGTGTGTTGTTAAACCCCGTTTTTCGCAACATATTTCTTCGGTGCGTTTGTACCGTTACTTTTGCAATCGCCAACAGCTCTCCAATTTTTTCGCTGGTATATCCTTTGGCCACTAGGCCAAGTATTTTCAGTTCTCGGCTGCTGATAACATTTTTTAGTTCTTCTTTCATATCAAGGCAGTTTTTATTTATTTTTCAAAGATTAGACAAACCAGCTTCGCAGCCAATACCTATTTATGAGTATTTTTAAATTTGAAAAACCAACCATAGATATACAAATGCAGATTTATTACAGGTGAAAAATAAAGATACATGGCTGCTGTAAATATGCCCAGCCGAATACAGCCTTATGTATAAGTTATACTATTTTTTTTGCATACTACCGCTTTTTCCCTCGCTAAGTAAAGTTGCTATGTTTTTTAAGCCTATCTTGTTGCCAATGCCACTATCCAAGTCGTTTTACCCTTTTATTGCTGTCATCTTTTTGCTCATCAGCAAAACCAGCTTTGGCCAGTTAAAAAACGATCATGCATTTTACTTGTATGAAGACAGTTCAAAAAAGCTATCAGCAACAACGGCGCTGGATTTATTTAAACAGCAAAAGTTCAGCAAAGCAACAGCCAATGAAGTAAATGTTGGATTTACCCGTTCCATTTTCTGGCTGGCGTATAAAAACGACCGTGACTTAGCTCCCGATTCACTTTTAATGTATATCGGCCACCACCACATCAACCGTATTCATTTCTTTTTTGCTAGCGACAGCAGCTTACAACAACAATGGCTTACTGGCGATCATTATCGGTTTGCCCAACGCCCTGTAAATGCTACGGGGTTTTATTTCCCCATTAATAAAAAAGGCTTGTACCTGGCCAGGATTGATAAAGCGAATGAATCGCTGCAATTATCATTTGAACTCATCTCCCATACAAAAGCAGTTTTAGCAGAAAGCAATAACAAGATCATCATGGGCTTGTTTACGGGCATGATATTAATGCTTATCATTTTCGGATTGTATCTTTTTGCCATTTCAAAAGAAAGAGTTTACGGCTATTATATCCTTTATATAGCTTCGGGATGGTTGTGGGTACTGGCCAATGCGGGTTATGGTTTTCAATACCTGTGGCCCAACCTGCCGGGGTTTGCAAGTAAAGCCAGGCCAATTTTTGTTTTAGTGCCGCTTATTTTTTCCATGCTTTTTATGACACGATATATCGGTGGTATCAAAAGCAGGAATACCATCCTGTCGGTAAAAATCATGAATTTAATATTGCTGGCTTGTATCATCAGTATTTTATCGTTTAGCGAACAGGACAATCAAAAAAACTGGTGGATGTACATTCAATACCTGATACCTATCATCTCATTTTGTTATGTAGTTGTAACCCTGGTTATTCTTATTACAGCATCTTTAAAACGAAATAAACTGGCGCTGTTTTATCTTGCTGCAGTGCTTACTTTATTCACATCAGCCATTCTGCAAATCTCTTTTTCATTAGGCATCCTTGTAGAATCGGGCAAGTTTTTCAGCAACTTCGGTCTTTCTGTCGGTTACATCATGGAGGTAATTATTCTTACCGCCGGTTTGGTTTACCGCTTTAATCAATACCGTTTAGATAGAGAAAAGCTATTGATAGAAATGAACACAAAACAGTTGGAAAACACACGTGTAATTATGGAAGTACAGGAAGCAGAACGGAGCCAGGTGGCCAACCAGTTGCATGATGTAGCGGGTTCTTTATTATCGGCGGCTAAACTTAACCTGAGCAGTTTGCGGGAAAAAGAGCTGATGCCTGATTTGCAAAACAGCTTACTCTTATCAAAAACAGAAGAAGCGGTGAGCATGGTATCGGATATGGTGCGTAACCTCAGCCACGCCCTTAGCCCGGTGATGCTGGAGAAAGTAGGTTTTAAAACTTCGCTGGAAAAAATTATTGCTATTGTAAATGCTTCGGGTAAAATAAATTTACAACTGATGGTAATAGGTTTTGACAAATATGAAACCCGGCTAAACCATTATTACACGGCATTGTACAGCATCATTTATGAACTGCTGAACAATATTGTAAAGCACTCCGGCGCTAAAAATGTTTTGCTGCAAGTGGCAGAGCATGAAGATTGTTTTACGCTGATTGCCGAAGATGACGGATTGGGTATGGAGCCAGGTCTGTTGGTAAACAAACAAAGCTTGGGTATTGCGGGCATACGATCAAAAATTAATTTTTTAAAAGGATCAATAGCATTTGATAAAAATAAGCCACATGGCCTGATAGTAACCATTGAAATTCCAATTACCCCCTATGAAAAGTAAAATTGTTTTAGCCGATGACCATCGCTTTTTACTAGATGGAATAACAGCGGTTTTAAAAGATATGCCCAATATAGAAATTGCTGCAACGGTACACAACGGCTTTGAGCTGATGGACGCGGTAGCTAGGGAAAAGCCAGACATGGTGATAACCGACCTTAACATGCCTGGTTATGATGGCATGCAGTGCCTGCAAAAAATAAAAACAAATTATGCAACGATAAAAGTGCTGGTACTCACCAATTATATACAGCCCGAACTAGTGGATGAGGTAAAAAAAATGAATGCCGATGGTTTCCTAAATAAAAATTCTACGGCTGCCGAACTGAAAGAGGCGGTTGAAATTATTTTAGCAGGACAAAAATATTTTCCTGCTGCTTCCGAAATGAATCCCATTACGGATGACTCCTATTTCATGGATGATTTTTTAAAAAAATACCAGCTTACTAAAAGAGAAGTGGGAATCATACGCATGATAAGCCGCGAGATGAGCACCAAGGAAATTGCCGCCGAACTTTTTCTAAGCGACCTAACCATCAATACCCACCGCCGCAATATCTTCCGCAAGTTGGACATAAAAAATGTGGCCGGACTGATGAATTTTGCTAAACAGAACATGCTGCTGTAATAAATATTTTAAATATGTTCAACCTTTGCTTTTTACTTCGTAATCCCCTCCAGCGCAAACAAAAATGCCTATTCCCTTGCCCTGTCTTTTAAAACTTTAATTCTGCCGCTTGCCCCACCATGACAGGCTTCCATAGTTTTTACGAGCATATTGGGGTATGCTTGTTTGGTTACATTATCGTAGGGCTGACAAGACAATATCTAAAAATAATTTTTATCTTTGCCGAGTGCAAGATTTAAAAAAGTTTAAACATGAACTACAACTTATCATTAACGGAAAGAGCAGCTCAGGCCAAAGTAGTGTTATCCAAGCAGCCAAAGCCCACCTTACAAATTATTCAAAAACAGGTAGCCAAACTAAAGCAACAAAGCCTGACAGGGCAGAAGAAGAAAGGGCATTAACTGAATTTATTACAAAAAATAATTTTTGGCTTATCGATCAAAATCTGGGTATTTACATTACAGAGGGTGCTGAACAGAAAATTTTTTATACAAATAACAGCGATGTTGTTTTTAAAAAGGCAGATGCCATTTTTTATGAATCCTGGTTAGATTACTTTAACAATCTTTTACTGCATAACCATTTTTTTCCGGATACAGGTTACACTTTAGTTGGTTTTTGTACTACAGATAACAGGTAATTGCCAATGTACAACAACCGTTCGTTTTATCTACAGAACCTACAAATTTAGAAAACATTAAAGGTTACCTATTTTCCAATGGCTTTATCAATAAAAAGAATAACGATTATTATCATCCTTATTTAGGTATTATTTTAGAAGACCTACACGATGAAAATGTTTTAACAAATAATGGAGTATTATTTTTTATAGATACGGTTTTTTACATAACAGCTATTTTTTATGAACAGGATTAAAAAAACCGAAGTTCATCACTCCGGTTTTTATGTTGTACAACTATCTGTTTATTTCGTTATCCCTTCCAGCGCAAACAAAAATGCATATTCCCTTGCCCTATCTTTTAAGGATTTAAACCTGCCGCTTGCGCCACCATGACCAGCTTCCATATCGGTATGCAGTAGCAATTTATTTTTATCTGTTTTCATTTCACGCAGTTTGGCAACCCACTTGGCTGGTTCAAAATATTGCACTTGGCTATCGTGCAGCCCAGTTGTTACCAGCATATTGGGGTATGCTTGTTTGGTTACATTATCGTAAGGCGAGTACGATTTCATATACATATAATTTTCCTTATTGGCGGGGTTGCCCCACTCATCGTATTCGTTACTAGTTAATGGAATACTTGCGTCACTCATGGTTGTCAAAACATCTACAAAGGGCACGCCAGCAATAACACCATGCCAAAGGTCGGGCCGCATGTTTACTACCGCCCCCATCAGTAAGCCGCCGGCACTACCGCCGCTGGTATATAGATGTTCTTTGCTTGTATATTTTCCGGCCAGTAAAAATTCGGCACAATCAATAAAATCGGTGAAGGTATTTATCTTCTTATTCATCTTGCCATCTTCGTACCAATACCTGCCCATCTCTTGTCCGCCACGAATATGTGCTATGGCAAAGGCAAAACCACGATCAAGCAAACTTAATCGTACACTGCTAAAAGATGCTTCCATACTGGCTCCGTAAGAGCCATAACCATATAACATCAGTGGCGCATTGCCATCTTTTTTAAATCCTTTTTTATAAACAATGCTGATGGGAATTTTTGTTCCATCCTTTGCTGTTGCCATTACTCTTTCGGTTTCATAATCTGCCGGCTTAAAAGTACCTACCACTTCCTGCTGTTTCATCAGCTTTTTTTCTTTGGTAACCATATTGTAATCATACACCGAGTTGGGTGTTGTTAATGAAGTATAATTATACCGCATCACATCCGTATTATAATCGGGGATGTTGCTGATACCTGCAGCATAAGCTGCTTCATCAAATGATAGATAATGAGAACTATTGTCCTTTGTATTTAAGATGTGTATTTGTGTTAATCCATCTTTTCTTTCTGAAATGGCCAAGAAGTTTTTAAACAAATCGAAACCCTGTATCAGTATTTTATCATTGTGAGGTATCAGGTCTGTCCAGGCCGATGAATCTGTTTTGGCTTCGGAACTGGTCATTATTTTGAAATTTTTTGCGTTGAGGTTGGTGCGTA
>JANMGS010000691.1:0-7705 GCA_031374745.1 Ferruginibacter sp.
GTTTGCCATTCGTAAATTATTGAGTTCTTAAAATTTTCTCCATCTTTTTTCCTTTAGCTAATTCATCTACTAATTTGTCAAGATATCTAACTTTTTTGGTTAGTGGATGTTCAATCTCTTCTATTCGATAACCACAGATTACTCCTTGAATCAGGTTGGCATTGGGATTTAATTTTGCTTTCTTAAAGAATGTTTCAAAAGTGGCTTTCTCGTCAATTAATTTTTGTATTTTTTTGTCGTCAAACCCAGTGAGCCATTCGATGACTTTATGTAACGCTTCTTTTTTTATTCCTTTTTTCTCAACTTTGGTAACATAATATGGATATACAGAAGCAAAAGTCATTTTTTCTATTCGCTCAATATGATTAGGCGTTATCTCCATGCTTAGTTGTCAATTTAATTAAAGTTTTGATTTCAGGTGTATGATTTTTTTAATCAATTCAATCGGCAAAGGTCTGTCAAGCATAAAATGTAAACTGTCTTTTGTATTTTTAGCTCTATATTCAGAAACTTTGTCTTCTATTTCTGTAAAGCCGTAAACAGGATAAAAACCAATGTGTTTTTTGTAAGCCGCAAAGTAGAGATGATGTTTTCTTACTTTAAAAGCGGGCATTTTATAACGAATACTTTCTTCTATGTCAGGCAACACGTCAAAAAATACTTGTCGCAGCGCATTTAATTTTTCTTGAACTTCAGGTTCAAATTGATGTATGTATTTTTCTACTTCGGTCATTTTTTGTCGTGATCTGTCACTTAATATAGCCTATGGCGCAAATATATAAGGTGTCCAACCATTTTCAATATTATCGATAAACTATTGTTTAACGTTATTAATAAAATATCGTCGTTGAGGCAATACAATTTTACTATTCCTTATTTTTCATTCGCAATAGTATGTTGTTGCTTCCTTTGCTGTCTTTCCAATCCTATTTCAAAATCTCTGCCTCCGGTGGGATCTCGCTTCGGTCTTCGCTAAAATCTTCGCCGCCGCTTGGTCTCTGACTTGCGGCGAACAGAAGCTCTAATGAGTTGGGTCGGCTGGTCGAGACTAAGCCTCGGCGGCGCACGAACGGATGGTATTAGTGCTAATAAAATGTGGGGCTGACCAACTCTGGCTCAGTGTAACTTATGGAATGGTTATTTTCTGAAATAATAATCAGCTAGAGCGTTTGCTATGGCACGTGGATTTGCTTCATCTGTATTGGTAAGGATAATAATGGAAAGTCCATCATCCACAAAATGTGCAAACACAGATTTAAAACCAATATTAGATCCGCCATGTTGAATTAATTTATGCCCTTTGTATTCGTCTACAAACCATCCAAAGCCATAATATTCTTTTGAATCTGCTTTAGCCGAAGTTTTAATAAACGGTTGCCATAGTTTTTCCCAATTTTCTTTTTTGAGAATAATCTTTTTCTCCAGTAGAACCTTCTCCCATTTAATCATATCGGAAGAGGTTGAAAGAAATCCACCGCTGGGTCTAATGGCATACATGGTGGTGGCATTAACCAATTTTTTTTTGTTATACATATAGCCATTGGCACGGTTAGGAATGATTTGATAAAAATCAGTGAGGTAGCTATTGTTCATTCCTGCTGGTGCAAATAACGTAGAATGAATATAATCCTGCCAAGGCATGCCACTTACTTGTTTTATAATTTCTGCCAACATAAAATAAGCCAAATTACAATACTCGAATTTTTCTCCTGTTTTGAAGAGGAGGGGTAAATTATAGGCAGATTTTATTAGTTCTAGATCGGGCTGGATTTTGAAATTGTCGTAGGCAGGTGCTTCTCTTTGCAAACCTGATGTATGAGACATCAAGTTCTTTATTTTAATTGGTCGCCATGTTTCTGGTGCATCAGGAAAAAATTTATGTACTCCATCCTCAATATCCAGTTTTCCATCTTCCATTAATTTCATAATAGCTGTTGTAAAAAACTGTTTACTAACTGAACCAAGTCTGATTACAGTTTCGGAGCTTACCGATACATTTAATTCTACATTGGCTAATCCATAGCCCTTGTTTGTAACAGATTGTCCGTTTTTTATTACTGCCAGCGAAAGCCCAACAATTTTTTGCTTGTCCATCATTTGCTTAACAATTATATCAGTACTGTCTATCTGTGCAAATGAGAGAGATGGCAGAAGGAAGAAAAGTATCAATTTGTTCATAACAAAATAATTAAATTATTAAAAATCGGATTTCTAAATAAGTGCCTGCTTATATTTTGTGTCCAATATGTTGATCAGTGGTTCCAATTGCATGCAATACAAATATATAAATTATCCTACTATTTTTTATGCTATTGGATGTCTCTGCCTATGTTGTAATATCGCTTCGTTCTTCGCCGCCGCTTGGTCATTCGAATGCGGCGAACAGATGCTCTGATATGTTGGGTCTGAAGACAGGCACGAAGGCGAGGGGCTTTCTTCTGCCACCATATTGCCAATGTTGGCAGAAGTTTTTTCTACTTGATTTTAATGTTGTTTGCTATTTTTTTGAAGTCTTCAATATTTGTCTGAATATCTTTTTTTGAAATGCCTTGAATTACGATTGCTTTGTCGCCTTTTGCTACAACACAATAAAACAAAAGACTACTTTTGCCTTTCATTTGCCCATACACTTCAGTTTGATAAGTTTCGTAATCATTTATTTTTTCGGTCGTAGTGTTTTTTAATTCTGGATTTTTTAAGCCGTATTGTTGTGCTTTCTTAACCATCATTTCTGCAATACTTTTTGCAGTCATTGTATTGTCTTTAGGAAATTGTGAAATTAAAACAATCGGTGCATCTCTATCTTCTTTATTTTCAATTCCACCAATTGAATATATATACATATTTGAACTGTATTTAAAGAACTTAAATTTTGAAACCTTATCATCTAAAGAAAAATTTGCCGTTTCAAAAGGGTCAATCTTTTTGTTCTTATCATAATAAATGGTGTTTAACGAGTTGATGATTTCGTTTCCTGTTTTTTCATCCGCAACAGGATAAATTGTCATAACCATTGTTGTAAAAGTAGTGTCTCCAAAAACAATTGAATAAGCTTTTGCTGATGCGTCACCTTGCATATGGATATACTTTGCAGGAAAGCCATTTACTTTAATTTCTTTAAAATCAAAAACCTTTGCTCCCTTACTCTCAAATTCAGCCTTACTAAATGTCGCTGCATTGGTGTTTATATTTCCACCAACTAAGTCATAAATATTGAGCATTGAAGTTTCTCCCTTTTGTAGTCCAAGAAATGTTGAAGCCACTTTGAAGTTTGGTGGTGGAATTATATAAAGCCTTGTCCCTGGAATATTTATATGTTTATTAGTTTTAGTGTTCTTGATTTCGTTATTAATTCTATTAGTTGTTGTCTGTCCACAAGCAGTCAAAGAAAGAAGTAGAAATAAGTAAAGTATTCTTTGCATAAAGGGGTCTTTTAAAATTTCCGCCAACACAAATATATACGCTATCCTACTATTTTCAATGCTATTAATAATCTTTTGCTCAACGATATGAATAATGTATTGTTGTTGCAGCAATACAAATTTAATATTCCATATTTTCATTCGCAATAAGAATGTCTTTGCTTCCTTTCCTGCTTCTCCAATGCTATTTCAAAATCTATTGCTTTTGAAAAATTCGCTTAGGCATAATGTGTGAGCATGTGATGCTCCCCGCCTTGTTTTGTGGCATACCATAGTCGTTAACTTAAGGGTTAAGCGGCAAGTCAAACGGCTTTGCTACAAGGCGCTTAGTGGAGACTCGCTGGGAAGAAAATAAAAAATGACTTTTATTACAATCCTTTAATAAATTCATCCGCATATTTCACTAATTGAACCAATGCTTTTTCTTCAATAGGATAATGGCTCCCGCCCTCTAATATTTTTACTGTAAAAGGGGCTTTTATTCCTTTCATCGAAATTTCGCTCAGTTCTAATGGGGTCCAGGTATCTGCACCTGGTTGAGTTAACAAAATAGGACATTTATCAAACGCATCAACCGCAATGGGCAATTGATAACTGATATATCCAAACAAAAATTGGAGTTGTACTTTTGCTCCGGCGGACAATGGATCTGCCAGGCAAATTTTAAGCGTAGCAGCATCATTAACCAGGCAATTCATTTTTGAAACGGCCTTTACAGGAATAGCCATTCGTTTAAATCCAATATTACACAGCAACTTAAATAAGGGTACAGCCAGCCGGTTAAGTGCTGGGAATTTTACGGTATCATGCGCTACTTTTTCATCGGTATTTTTTAAAAAGCACATGCCAATAATGCCATGTACTTTATTCATGTAGCAGGCAGCACTGTAGGCAAGCATTCCGCCAGCGCTCAATCCGTACAAAATAACTTTTTTAGGGTCTCTGTTGGTTTCTTCATTTACAAAATCGGCAAATAAATGAACCCAATCGTTGTAAGTAACATCGGCCTGGTTTACCTGCGTCATTCCGTAGCCGAGGTTATCAATGGCCACCACATCGTAGCCAAGTGCAGCCATTTTGTGTCCAAAAATCATGTTGAGTTGCCGCCCGTTGGTACCAACACCATGGTGCAGAAAAATGCGGTAAGCAGAAGTTGTATTTACATATCTATCCAGGTGAACTGTATTGCCTTTCCAATTCCAACTATCTTCTGTTGGCAAATTTTTATCCGTAAGTTGAAAGGTAGCAGGCAGTTGCTTATTCAGTTGTTGCCAGGCAATATCAGTGGTATATGATTTCATAGTAATTAGTCTTTGGTTAAAACGGTAAGTTTTTTTGTTTATTTCTTTACATTTTTGCTTCGCTACTATTAGCCTGCAACTTGGTTGGGGGCTACGAACCTATCCTTTGATTCTTGCTCTAAAATATACTTAACCTTTTACTTACCAAATTTTTTACCAAGAAAATTTTTAGGCGGTATTTTCTTTTCTGTCCAGTTTCGTAGCCCAAGAAACAACGCAATAAATACTTCCATTGGTGTAAACTCCTCCTTGGTTCTTGTCCCCACGAACCATTCACTTCAATCAGTTTTCGCAAACATAAAATTGCTTATTCGTAAATATGTTGAAAAGACAATAGCGAACAGTTGTGTTGTGAAAACGAACCATGGCTCAGATATAAAGCCTACATATGCATTGCTGCTGATTATGCTTCCGTTAAGCCCCAATTGCAGCAATAATTTTGTTATACGCTGTGGCTATTTTAATTTTATTCTCCAGTAGTTACATTACATACTTTCGTCAAACATAATTTCGTCTGAACTACCTATTTTATATAATGGTTCCTCAAAGGGTAAAGTAAAATAAAAAGAGGAACCTTCGCCTTCAATACTTTCTACCCATATTTCGCCACCATTTTTTTCTAAAAATCCTTTCACCAATAATAATCCAATTCCAGCACCCTTATCCTTTTTTCTTTTTTCTGAAAGGGTTTTCAATTGTGGTGTAAAAAGTTTTGCCATTATTTCTTTAGACATTCCAATTCCAGTGTCCTTAACCTGAACAATAATTTTGTCATCTTTACTTTTTGCTGAAACCGTTATTGTTCCTCCTTTTCCTGTATGTCTTATAGCATTTGAAACAATATTCTGAATAATAGAGATTAACATTTTACCATCTGCAAATACAGAGGTATTCTCTTTAATTTCGTGATGAAGATTTATAGTATTTAACGAAGCCGTTTCGTTTAGGGTTTCAAATACTTGATTGATGTATTCTATTAGTTTTATTTTTGTTGGAGAAAATACGTCTGATGCGTATTTTATTCTTGCCCATTCTACAAGATAGTCTAACATATCTAATTCATCTGTTGATGATTTATAAAGCAAATCAAGCATTTCCTGAACAGCATCGGGTTTCATTTTATGAAAATTTTCTTTCAAATATTTTGCTGTTCCAATAATGGCGGATAAAGGACTTCTTAAATCATGTGAAAGTATTGCCAAAACACTCTCTTTATGCGTATTCAGTTCCTCCAATTCTCTTACATATTTTTTTATCGCATCTTCCGATTGTTTTCTATCTGTTAGGTCTCGCAAAATTTTAACGTAACCCAGCAACTCTCCGTCTAATCCAGTCAGCGGAAAAACCAATCCATAAGCATAAAAAAGGCTCTTGTCTTTTGCAATGTGCCATCTGTTATCTGTTGCTCTGCCTTCTTTTAAAGCTGTGTCGATTTCTCTTTTCGGAACGCCACTTTTAATATCGACTTCCGTAAATATAATATCGAAATGCTCTCCAATAACTTCGTCTGTTTCGTAACCGAATATTTTTGTTGAGCCGGAACTCCAACTATTTATATTGAATTCTTTATCCAATGTAAAAATGGAATAATCTTGTAAACTGTCAATTATTTGACTATAAAACTCAGCAGTTGGTATATATTTATTTTTAAGAACCTTAGAATTGTCTTGTTTGTTTTCCATTGTATTTATTTTAGTCGCTAAGTTTAATTGTTATGTTATAGTTTCAGCCGCTATTGCGTATAGCGTTCGAGACTTACTGTGGGGATGGGATTCGTTGCTCTGTAAGCCAGGCAGTTGAAATCTTACGAATATTTACAGAAATATAATCGCCACCAGGTTTAGAAGTTGCAGGCAATTTAAGCCCAAGTTCTAACAGTCTATTTTGAATTGTCATTTTAAAAACTTGTCAATGTGTTGTAAATTAATTTTAGTAAAGTTTAAAATTAAACTGAGGCTCTTTATAAAATTGCCAGCAACGCAAATATATACGGTATCCTACCATTTTCAATATTATTGATACTCTTTTGGTTAGCCTTATTAAAAACGTTTTGTAGTGGCTGCAATACAAATTTACTATTCCTTATTTTCATTCGCTATAAGTATGTCTTTGCTTCCTTTCTTGCCTCTCCATTATTATTGCAAAATCTATTGTACATGAAAAACAGGCCTAGCTGTTACCGTTTGATGTGGTATTAAATGCTTTTATGTTTTAAAAATAGCTTTTGATAATTTGGTCGGCTGGTCAAAAACCAAGCCTTGGCGGCGAACGAGTGGATGGGATGGATGCTAATGAAGTGTGGGGGTGACCAACATAGGCACAGGCTTTCTTGAAGGCTCGTTAATTTTTAGTTTTTAAATTTTGTTTCTTTTATCACTCTGTCTATATATGAATGCAATAATTTTAATTCGGTTCTACCTCTGTTTTTATCATTCATTAGGCAACATGTAACTATTACCATGTCAAGTTTTGGAACAATGAAAATTAATTGTCCGCCGGCTCCACTTGCAACATAAGCTTGGTAGCCATTTGTTTTTCTTCTCCACCAGTAGTAACCATAGCCATTGGGGGTCTTCAATACTGGCCATTTATTTAAAGTGGCATGTTCAGCTAACGATTCTTTAATCCACGATTCGGAAATAATCTGCTTGCCGTTTGCTTTGCCGTTGTGTAAATACAGTAAACCGAACTTCATCATATCTTGCGTTGTTAAAAAGAGTTCAGAAGCTCCCGAATTTCTTCCCATAGGATCTGTGTCCCAACGCTTACATGATATGCCTATTGGAGTAAATAAATTAGTGTCTGCAAATGATTTTAAGTCGGACTTAATAAGTTTTGCCAATACAGCTCCAAAAGTTGCTGATGCACCTGAACAGTAATTAAAAGTTTGGCCTGGTTCTTCGTCGTAGGGAACTTCAAGAGTATATTTAACTGGGTCTGATGCAAATAAGAACCCCCAAACAGTTGCACCAAAATCGTCCC
>JANMGS010000715.1:0-5657 GCA_031374745.1 Ferruginibacter sp.
GTAAAACCCTTCGGCGGTAAACCGTAAACCATCATTGGGTAAATATTCTACACCCGCTACATAATGGTCTGCACGCTGGTATAAACTATTTTTATTTACAAGATTGTTTGCATTGTCTGCAAAGCCTAAGATGGTGTACGGTGCTATTTTGTAATACCTGCCTATAGACGCATTTGCTGTCCATTTATCAGCTAAAATATAACTTGCCGATATTCGTGGGCTCAATGTTTTTAATCCATTGTTTCCAGTTGAGGTAAACGTATTCATATCTGTACGTAAGCCTGCGCTTAAGCCTAGGCGGCTATCAAAAAAGCGCTTACTCACTTGCGCAAAGGCACCATAGCGTAAAAAATTATTGAGTGGACTTTTGAATTTTACCGTAATTGGATTTTGAATGATGTTTCCTGAAGCATCTTTTAGCTCTCTGCGAATTACGGCAAAGCTATTGGTATTGTACTCCGAAACTTGTGCTACCCCACCATAAGCAATTTTCCAATCATTGATATTTTTATTCACATCAATGCGTAATTTATTTTCTGTTTCCCTGCTTGTAAATTCCAAGGTTTTTTGGGTTGGTAGTTTGGTGGTATTATCTTCAAATTGATTTACATCATTATCAAAACTATTTCTGCTAAGCGCAATATTTACAAAGCCATTGTTTACCAATCGTTTTAAAGAAATACCAGCAGTATATGTCCATTGTTTTATAAAAGCATTGCTGTTTAAAATATACAATTTTTCGGGTGTAGCTTTTTTGATGGCGGCAAAACGAAAATCATCTATTGCGCCGATTCCTATAAACGAAAGCGTTGTTTTTTTATCTATTTGTCTGGTAATTTTTGTTTGAAAATCCCAATAGCTTGGGCGTATAGGTAAATCGATTGCAGTGAAAAGTAATTGTAAATAACTACGCCTTGCAGATGCTAAGAAGGTAGTTTTTCTATCTTTGGAAAGCGGCCCTTCTACAGTAGCAGCCAATTCAGTTGCACTCAATCTTACATTGCCTTGCAGTTTGTTCTTATTACCCGTTTTTTGTTTAAACTGAAATACGGAACTCAATGCATTGTCATACCGAGCATCAAAAGCGGAGCTAGATAGTTTTACGTCTTCTATAAATGATACATTCAAAATTCCTTGTGGGCCACCTGCACTTCCTTGAGTTTGAAAATGATTGATAACAGGTACTTCAATACCATCCAAGTAAAAAACATTTTCTGTAGGTGCGCCACCACGAATAATGATATCGTTTCTAAAACCACCTCCCCCAGCACCACCACCCACACCAGGTAGGGATTGTATTACTTTGCTGATATCAAAATTTCCTCCTGGATTGCTTTTTATTTCTTCCGTTGTGAGGCGTTGCACGCTCAGAGGCGTTTCTAGCGTAGCAGCTTTAGCCGTTCTTTTGTTTGAGTTTATCACTACTTCGTCTAGCGATGCTTTGCTTGGCTCTAACTCTACGTTTACGTTTATTTCGTTACCCGCATTTATTACCAAATTGTAAACTGTTTCTGTTTTGTAGCCAATATAGGAAAATGAAAGGTTGTAAGTTCTAAGTTGTATCCCCGTAATTCTATATACCCCATTGGTATCAGATACCCCTCCAATGGAAGAGCCTTCTAAATTTACACTCACATTAGTTATTGCTTTTTGTGTAAGTTTATCTACTACAGTACCAGATATTCTGCCCGTATTTTGGGCTATAGTTACTTGTGTAAAAATACAAAGTATAAGAATCGTTGGTAAATAGCGTTGTATAAACAATTTCTTCATAGTTGATTCTCTTTTTTAATGAACTAATAGTAACGTAAAATAGTAGTTTTTAGATTAGGAACTAGCACTATCAAAATAGCTAATGATGCTATTTTTGTACGCCTCTTTATGATCAGATTTCATTATTTGCGCATGCTCGGCATTGGGCACTGTATATAGTGTTGCAGCCACTGTACAATTGTTTTTAAATCGTTCTCCCATTGTTACAGGAGTTAAAGTATCGGTATGGCTGTAAATAAATAAAATGGATTTTAAATGTTTTACATCTTTTATTCTTTCTACCATAAGTATTTTCTTTTTGGTATTGGGCAGAAAAAAATTGAGCACTTGTAACGTTTTATATGCCAAGGGAAAATTTATCCAAAACTCATCTAAACTGGTAGCTGCGCTTTCTATGATAGCAAAATCCACCGCATGAGCATCATCGGTAAATGCAAGCGTGCCAAATTGCCCACCAAGCGAAACACCATGATAGCCTAAGGGCAAGTCTGGGGAAAATGTCTTGGCTTTTATGCTCATGGCTACTATATCATCGGCAAAATTGAAATTTGCAATACTGCTTTCTCCAAATCCATTGATATCAAACACAACCACATTATATCCATTGCTGCGTAGCAAGTCTGTGTATCCATTTTTTAAAAAATATCCTTTGGCTTCTTTACCCATTGGGTGCCCCATCAAAATGGTTGCTTTAGCCATGCCGCTAAACGGTTTGGCAAACAGGGCTTGCAATAATCCCCCAGATTTACTTTTTACCGAAAATCGTTCCCAATCCTTTTGTTCTTCTTCGGTTAATGGGTTGCGCCACTGCACCATAAATTTTCCAAAGAATGGTTTTTTGAGGAGCTTATATAAGATCATTGGCCATATAAATTAGCATGCAAAGTTAATAAGTTGGAATCTGGCTTCATATTAAATTTAACGAGATTGCTTTTGTCGTATGATGCAAATGATGGTAGCAAATCACAAATTGGTAATATTTATTTCTACACTATATACTTCATAAGATATATATTTATACTTTCAAAAAAAGAACATGATAAAAGCTTTTTTATTTGATCTTAATGGTACTATGATAGATGATATGCAGTTTCATTATATTGTTTGGCACAAAATACTACATGAGCTAGGTGCCAATATTTCCATTGAAAAAGTAAAGGCTGAATCGTATGGAAAGAATATGGAAATGCTGGAAAGGATTTTTCCGGCAAGATTTACGATGGAGGAGAAAAATAAAATTGGGCTTGAAAAGGAAAAGGCTTATCAAGAAATATATAGACCAAATATTAAATTAATTGACGGCCTCGATGCATTTTTACATGAGTCAAAAGCAAAAAAAATAAAAATGGCCATTGGCTCTGCGGCTATTCAGTTTAATATCGATTTTGTATTAGATACTCTTTCTATTCGTCATTATTTTGATGCAGTTGTATGTGCCGATGATGTAAATGAAAGTAAACCCCATGCAGAAACTTTTTTAAAATGTGCTGCTGCATTGGGCCTCCAGCCTCACGAATGTATGGTGTTTGAAGATGTACCAAAAGGGGTAGAAAGTGCTAGCAATGCCGGCATGGATTGTATAGTTATCACAACAATGTATCAGCAAGCATCATTTAACAAGTACAATAATATTATTTCGTTTATCGATTCTTACAACGAACTGAGTATAGATACTATTTTGAAGCAATAATTTTCATCGCTGTTTATTCCAATATAAATTCCTGAGCCGCCGCTGCTGTTACAGTATAAATGGGGTTTTTAAAATCCGCAAACCGATTGCCCCTATAAATTTTTGTTCCTACTGGCAAAGATTCTACTGCCGTTTGCCGAGGTTTTACGTCTATGCCATAGCTTCCCTTTATCGGATATTTTACCGATAATTTGACAGTACTGTTGCCGATATTTTTTATTCGTACATTCGGCTGGTTGTTTTTTGTAGTATTGCTTTGCACTGCATTATTTTGGGTAGCTGGATATTTTATTTCACCATTACCCAGCATATTCGAATTAGAGGCCGCTTGGCCTTTTCCATTATTTATAATATCTCCATTGCCTGAGCCATTCGCATAAAAACTATTATCGGTGTTTGTTATTACAGTACCATTTCCTCTTTTGGTTATAGCTACTTTTTTTGCTAATAATTTTGCTGCATTTACATTACCGTTTCCAGTACATACTATATCAAGATTATCAACATTTCCATTAAGCGTAGCGCTGCCATTGCCTGTGCATTTTATTTTAAAAATTTCACCAGCTATGCCATCTACTTGTAAGGCATTGTTGCCCGCTTGCTTAATATAAGTAAGGTTGGGTATAGCTACTATCACTTGTATATTGGTATTTTCAAGGTACATATTGTTATTACTATTGCCTTTTAGGGAAATGCTCAAATTGTTATCCGATGCAGATACTGCTAATAGTTTTTCCAGATTATCATCAATAGCAACACTAATTGAAAACGGTTTTCCTACCTCAATAATGGCTTTGCCATCTAAATCCTGTAAAGTTATCTGAGAGAAATTTGTATAATCAAAAGTTTTGTTTACGATTTTTCCCGACCCTTGTAACGGGCCACTTTGTGCGAATGCAAACGAAATAAACGTTAATGTTGCGATAGCTGATATTATTTTTTTCATGATGTTTTATTTTTTATCTGATAAATATTTTGATTGCTACAGATGCACCGAAAAATGCATTTCATTAAACTTTACAATTCCTTTAAAAACTAAAAGTTGTAAAACTAAGCCGTGCATCTGTGGTAATAGCTTCGTTTTTTACTTTAATCCTTTCCGCATCGTGGTTTGTTTCCCTATTTCTTGCTCGGTAGTTGATAAATATTTTTTTCATTGCCACAGATGCAAGGAAATACAGAAAATACATTTTGCAGAGCGGAATTGTAAAATACAGCTCTCAACGTATCACAAACCAAGCCGTGCTTCGTGGCCATCCACTAACTTTTTACTTTTATTCTATTCCCATCTTGGTTAGTATCTCTTTCCCTAGCTTGGTATTTGGTTTTCCCAAATGCCCAAGTAAATTGCAGCCTTACCCCGCGACTTTCCCATTTGCGTAGATAACTAAAGTCCATATTACCGAACTGTACTGTTTGGTGGTAGCGTTGGGTATTAAAAATATCATTCACGGCCAGCCTAACAGAACCTTTTTCTTTCAATATCATTTTCTTTACAGCAAAATCTACACTACCAAAAGCGGCTGTTTTAAAAATGGCTTCTTTGGTTGCTGCATTAAACCAACTGCTCAGTTGTGTACTCCAACCTTTGCCTAGTTTAAAATTTTGTTGTATATAGTAATTCAAGCCCAATGTTTTTTCATTTAATATACCACTAGGCAAAACGCCTTTGTAATGATTTAAAAAGCCTGTTACACTAGCATAACCTTCCCACCATTTTGTAATAGGCAGTGGCGCACTTATGTTTAAATATGCATTGTCTAGGCTACCAATATTATCTTGTGTAGCAGTTGTTTTTTCGCCCGTTTGTGTTGTGATGGTTTGGCTGTAATCTTTTGTATGATTATATCCTATCGCAATGTTCAAAGCATAACGGTAAGAATATTTCAACTCATAATTATTAGTAAACTGTGGTTTCAAATAAGGATTCCCCCTTTCAGAAGTGTAAATATCATAAATCGTTTCAAAAGGATTCATTGCTTGATAATCTGGGCGATTAATACGCTTGCTATACGATAACGCAAACATATTTTTATCATTTATTTTGTAGCTTACAAATGCAGATGGAAAAAGATTTACATAATTTGTATCAGGATTTTTAATGCTTGCCTTTCTTAAATCTACTGAGTTGCCTGTTACAACAGCATTTTCTGCTCGCAACCCAATCTGGTATTCAAACTTTTTTATCTTTTGC
>JANMGS010000460.1:0-6440 GCA_031374745.1 Ferruginibacter sp.
TGGTCGGGATAATCTTTGTTTGCCTTAAAAAACATGTGTTCAAATAAATGACTAAGGCCACTAAACTCGGGGCCTTCTGTATAGGCACCATTGCGTACAGCTATTTCAATAGTTGCCAATGGTACTTTATGGTTTTCTATAACCACTATTTCAAGGCCATTGCTAAGTTTTTTCCAAAAATAATTTTCAGGCAACCTCGGCTGTGCCGATACGGCGGCGATAATTATTGTGAGCAATAAGGTTAATCGTAATTTATGCATAGCTTATTTTTTTATATGGTAAACTTATGGAATATATGTAAACTGGAGAAATATTTAATTGATCTGGGCTTGAATACCCTACAGTTTTTCTGCTTCGGTTGGTGAAACCTCCATACCTTCCCATTGTAGGAATAAGAAAATCAAGCAGAAAAAATACCAATCAACTTATGGTAATTACATCATTTTTTTTACTAAAGCACAAAACCGACTGATAAATCACTATCAGCCTTAAGTTGATAAAAAAGTAAATTATATAAAGCTTGGGTGTATTCAAATTGTCGCACTCAAAAGAAGATAATAGCGATAAAAAAATTACCTCAGAAAAAAGGAGAACAGAAAGATTGCGCAGGAATTCTTTGGGCAGTCTCTTTAAACCCATTTCTCTGTGTTGAATTAATAAGTGATAATATTAAATGCATCCGAAAGTTTACCCTCCTATGTGAATATTCCTATCTCCCAATAAACTTGGGTACCGTCATTCTACAGGATTGTGGGCATGAGCAGCGATTTACACTTTGGCAATGAAACGGCATAAATGGTTCCCATAAAGAAAAATTAAATACTTAAATGATAATCCTTAAGCACATTTATTCTTTAATAATTGTTTGCGTTTCGCCATTATCAAACTTTAATAAATAAATACCCGTTGGGTAATTCTGTAGTGAAATTTGAGAAAAACCAGTTGTCAATAATTTTGTTTGAACCAGCTTGCTAGTAGCATTGTATAAACGAACAGTAGTGTTTATTAAATTGGTACCTACGCTTATATTTATCATATCTTTTACTGGATTAGGATATACATTGACACTAAATGCAGATTTATTAAAGTTTAATTTTACAATGGTAGAATAACCAAGCCTGCCATCTACGTCAGTTTGTTTAATACGAAAGTATGTAGTGGTTTGCAATGGGGTATTATCTGTAAAAGCATAATCGTTGGAACCCGTGCCTTTACTATTTATTGTTGCCATTGTATTCCATTGCACATTGTCTACTGACTTTTGTACTTCATAGTTGCTAACATTGCTTTCTTGTACAATCCAACGGAGCACAGCCTGCTTTTGGTTATTCAAATTGCCCTCAATAGAAAGCCAACGCAATGGCAGAATCGTAGGCGCAGTAAAAATTATGGTAGACAAATCTGCATTAGCTAGAGCATGTACATAATTAGCTGGGTTTTGTACCATTGCCTTTGTTACGTTCGTTCTAGCAATTGTTGTTGTTGTAAATTCCGTTCTATTAGGTTGTGCTACGGGGAAACCTTGTAAAACAATTGCGGTTGGATAATCAGATAATGGATTTTCATTTGCTGGCAGATTACCACCATTAACAGGCGGAACGGCTTCTCCAGACCCTGTGTACATTACTGCATAAATAGTTGTTATGCCATTTAAGGGGTTATTGTCGGTATCGGCATAAGCATATAAACTTTCTCCATCCGTTGCCAGAGCAAAATTACCACTAGTTCCTGTTTTAACTGCGGTACCACAAACACCCCCTCCTGTGCAGCTAACAGAGAAAACATCAGCAGAAGGTTCTTTTACAAATATCACAGTACCCTTTGTAATGGCTGATGTAGCAGTAAAAGTTACTACAGATTCTGTTTGATCAAAAAAAGTATTCAATGCGCCCGCTGCGTTGTATTCATTATCAGTAAAATAAATAATTTCACCACTGGGCAAATTTTGAGTTGCAACAAAAGTAAATCCATCTATCCCTACGTGGTTCATGCCAATAATGGCAACTTTTTGTGAAAAACCTCCAAAAAATATAAGTAAAAGGGACAAAAATGCAAGTGTTTGTTTTATAAACATATAGATTATTTTGCGCAAATATACTTGCTGTAGTTTAATTAACCACTTAATATGTAAAGTATTCACTTCTAAATAAGTAAAATTGCGGAGTTTCCTTTAAATCCACAGGCATCAATACAGCAAAGCATTTAGCAAGAAGGCTTTTCCTTACCCGAGTGGCACACAACCAATACCACAAGTTTTCACTTTTATGTATGTAAGTATTCCCATAATTCAAATTAATGTCTTTTAAAATCTTGCTTAAGAAAACACTGCAAGAGCCAACTCAAACAATAAGAACTGTTAGAAAAAAAGGTAGTGTCCTCTTGTTATGCAACACTATAATATAAAGAACAACCTTCCGTATGAATGCTTGTGGCTAGCATTCATATGTTTTAAACCAAAGTAGTTTGGTTGTATCAAATTTTTATATCCAGCAAGCAGATACAAAATCTTTGTCTTTCTATTCTTATTACATTATTAGCACTTCGCTTCACCCTTCAGAAATATAGTTCAAATAAACCTACTCCAATTTTTCAAAATAGGGAATGATTAGCATTTCGGGGGCTTTTATTAATTTGTACTAATTATTACCTAAACAAATAACTTTACAAATGCCTTTACAAAATAGGGTGAACCCGTTTAGCAAAATAATGGCTACCACAGAGCGTGGGGCATACACAGGCAATAGGGGCGTAATACACAATGCCCAAAAAGAAATAATAAAAAACCATGCTGTAAAATATTGGATTACCTGCTTATTGGAATACAACGGCATGCACAGAGAGGTAATGACTGCCAAGCGCTGGACAGAATTATTTTTTTTAGATGAAGCCACTGCTTTTGCTGCTGGCCATCGGCCTTGCGGCTTTTGCAGGCACAGCGATTTTAAACGGTTTAAAATGCTGTGGTTACAAGCCAATGGCGCACAACACAACTTATCTGCTAATACAAAAATAGATGTGATAGATGCCATCATCCATGCAGAAAGATTGGATGAAAATAATGCACAAAAAACCTTTAATGCAACTTTAAAAACATTGCCCGATGGCGTTTTAATACAACTTCTAGAAAATGAAGATGCCTATTTATGGTACGGGCAACAGTTGTATCAATGGTCTTTTGCCGGTTACAAAAAATACCATCATTACAACAAAGATGCAATGGTAAGCGTATTAACTCCCTTCAGCTATGTACAGGTTTTTAAATTGGGCTATAAACCGCAAATTCATTTTTCCATGAAGGACTAAACTTTCTTTCCAACTTCATCTGTTCAAACATATTTTCAACCAGCCTCGCATTGTAAACTTTAATACAGCCAACAATCAGTAACAGCATTGAGTTCAAACAGCATATAAAAAAAAATTCTTTACTTAAGTTTTTTAAAAACGAGGTTTCTTACCCGTCCTACATCTTTAAGAATAAATCCCGAAATTTCATTGGAAGCATTTCTCGTAAATTGAAAACCACAAACAGGCGATGCAAAATAATCTGCATATTCGGCTATCAATGCTGCTTCCAGATTGCCTTTACAAAACTGGGCTAGGGATTGGGGAAATTTTACATACAATTTATCTTCTTTAAAAAATATTGGGTAAGTTGCGTTAATTTCTTCACTAAAATATTCTCCCGCATATATACGCAATTCATTGCCTTTGCTCGAAACAATATTTGTACCCAAATATTCCAACGGAAATTTTTGGCCATCTTGTAAAATGGTAACTTTCTTAGTTGCCCCTTTAATGTCTTTGCTAAAAAGGAATTTTATATCCGCAATGGTTGCAAAAAAAGTAGTGTCAGACGAAGGATATATTTCGAACTTATCCTGATAGGGCACCTCAAAAACAAGATGATCAGCTTCTTTGCTAATTGTTGCTACAAGCCCTTGTTTTCCATCGAGGTATTTTCCAATATAGGTTTGCAAAACTGCAGCATCAATCATTGCCTTTTTTGGTGCTAACGAAACTGCAACCGTTTTTGGTTTTCCTTTAATGTATAAATCGGTTATGTTATAGGCAAGTGTTGTAACATCTACTGGTATATTAAACAAGCATACAACTGCAAATTTTTCTGACGGAATTTGTATGTATTGTGCGGTGAAATCTGCTGTGCCTCCTTGGTGACTAATGGTTTTTAATCCATTGTGTTCAGCAATTTCCAAACCAAAAGCATAACTGCCTATAATGCCATTGTTGAGCTTTGTAAGCGATGTCATTTCCTTTGCAAAATCCCATTTCCCTAGTTTATTTTTATAAAAATTGTTATCCCACCGAAGGAAATCTTGCACACCAGTATACATATTTGATTGACCAATGACGATGCTATTAATTTTGCCAGTTTGTTTAAACTTCCCCTCGCCTGCCCATGTGTGGCCAATTGCGCTATTCTTTATTATTTTACCATGCTCGTCAAAAATATCGGTTTGAAACATACCCGACGGTTGAAAAATCTTTTGCTCAATGAATTTACCAAACTTCATTCCACTCGTTTTTTCTATGATCTTTACCAGTAATACATATCCCGAATTGGAGTATAAAAATTCATCGCCTGGCGAAAAGTTTAGTGATTTTTGTTTACTGATCAAATTATAAATTTCCTCTTGGGCTTCTATTGAATCCTGTGTACCTGCCATTAATTTAAGTACATCATATGACTTTATTCCGCAAGTATGGTGTACTAGGTTTTCAATGGTAATGGTATGTCCATAATCAGGAAAATCGGGAAGGTATTTTCTTATATCGTCCTTAAGCGCAAGTTTCTTTTCTTTTGCCAGTATCAATATTGCAGCCGCTGTAAATTGCTTTGATACCGAAGCTAGATTAAACAAAGTAGAAAAGGTATTAGGCACTTTTGTCTCTACATTAGCTAGCCCATAGGCTTTACTAAAAATGATCTTTCCATTTTTTATAACAGCTACTACCCCACCAGGTGTTTTAGATGACAGGCCCATTCGAGCTATCAATGTATCAATCTTTATTTCATTAGAATCTTGTATCCCTTTTAAATAAGAGATTGTTCCAGATTTTGCCGTTCCAATATTGCAAACAAAAAGTACGGCAATGGCAATTATTTTCAACATTTTCATTTTTTCTTGTGCTTTCATACTTTGGTTCATCATCCAACATACGATTATTAAATGAAATAATTTCAGCAATTCATCTCAAAAAAAATAAATTCAAAAACGTATTATTGTTGAAATATTTTCAAATCAAATTATCCCACTGGGCTCGCTGTAAACATAACAGGCGATACAGATAAAATAATAAAACCTAGGGGCGATGAGCCAATACCAATATTGTACAGTAGTAACACCTGCCCCGCTCTTGTTGCGGGGAGCTTTCCGCTGTACCTACTCCCGTGCGCAAAACTACGGCTCGTTCCTCGCCTTGTTTGCTAGCACGGTATTCGGTGCCGCTACTATCCCTGCGCCCTTTTACATATGTTCTTTGTTCAACAATACTTCGAAGATGTATGCTTTTGGGCATTGCTTTTATTGTTAATGTATTTGGCCTAAGTCTCTCTTTTATTACAAATCATATAAACGCTTCGCTCAAGTCTACAGACAGAGCGTTAAGCCTTCAATTAGTCATTTTTTTTCCTTTAACAATTTTTCAAGCTTTTGTTTTGTTTCGGGAATAGCCTTTAATGATAAAGTTTTTTTGAAACTTGCTATAGCTTTTTCTTTATCAGCTTTTGCCAGGTACAAATCTCCCAATCCATCATAACAATTAGCCGTTTCGGGATAGTTTGCAATATTTAGTTTAAACAAAGCTTCTGCCTTATTAAATTGTTTTTGGCTCAACATATAATATCCAAGACCATTAACCTGGCTTTCATCTGGTTTAATGAGATAGCCAATTTGTGCAGAAACATTATTATAGTGTGTTACAAATAAAGAATCCAATTTAAAATTGGGATTGTCAAATTGACTATTATAAATTTTAAGTTTATAATAATCAAAAATAAACCGCAGCGCATCATACTCCCCAATCAACCGGACGGAGCTGTGATCGTCATTTTCATAAAATGCATGTTTGAAACGCAATTGATTAGTTTTGTTTTTGAAAATATCTTTAATAAATTTCAAGTTGCTGCGGATAAGTTCGGTACCCTCTGTAGTATCTTTTTGAACTTGCAGCGTATCCATTCCCTTTTCCATCCTGTTTGCCAATGCAATAAATAAGGTTTTCCCTTTATAATGCTGATTTGCCAAAATCGTCTTTGCATCTGTCACAATTTGCTGATCGTTCCACCATAAAGCGCCATCAAGAGAAACATAGGCGTTGAATAAATTTGGATGATGTATTAAAGTGTTCACCACAGTAAGGCCTCCAACGGAGTGACCAATGAAGATCTTATAGGGAGCTGTTGGGTAATTTGATTCGAT
>JANMGS010000768.1:0-2310 GCA_031374745.1 Ferruginibacter sp.
AATAAAAATTTATCCAATTGTGCAGTTACGCCTATTACAGATACGTTGTATGATATGGGCGGCCCTACAGGAAATTATCATAATACGGAGAATTATACGTTTACCATTGCGCCTACAGGTGCAGGTACGATAACACTCAGCTTTTTATCTTTCGATTTGGAACAAGGGTACGATTCATTAAGAATTTACAATGGTACAACTACTGCTGCTCCATTGATTGGAAGTTTTACAGGTAATAGTTTACCAGCAACCGTATCTGCAACGGACGGAGCAATGACCATACAATTTCGTTCAGATAATGCAACAACAAAGCCCGGTTATGTAGCTGTGTATACCAGTAACTGCAGAACAAATTATTGGACAGGAGCGGTAAGTTCTATGTGGGAAAACCCTGCAAATTGGAGTTGTGGAAAATTGCCTGATGCAAATACGGATGTGGTCATTAATAGCGGAACGGTGGTTACCAATTCCAATATTGTTATTCGCACTTTTACCATAAATCCTACGGTAGAGTTTACAGTTGGATTTGATACTAATTTTACTATTTTGTATTAAACTTTTATATCCCTCAAAAAATATTTTTACGACAACATGTTTATTTGCCGCTCGGCTTATTGCTCTTAGTGGATAGCCTCATTGCTAAAAGCATTTTCAAAATAAAAAGGCTGCTCCGGAGAAGCAGCCTTTATGAAATGAAATTAAAATTATATTAGTTTTTAATTATTTTAAATTGTTGCCTATTGCCATCGGGCATTATTGTTTCTAGCATGTAAATGCCCTTACTAAAATTACTTAAATCAATTGTAATGTTTCCATTTACTACAACAGCTTGTTTTGTAAAAATCAAACGACCACTCATATCAGTTAGTTTTAGGTCAATAGGTTTAGCAGAAGATAAGCCGTAAGTAGCTACAGTTATAATCCCATTTGTAGGATTTGGATATACATCTGTTACCAATTGCCCCGTTGCAGCAAACCGCAATTGTACAATACTGCTAAAACTAATTGCACCAGTGGTAGAAACCATCTTAAGTCTATAGTAAAGCTTATTTGCAATTGCTGCAGCATTTGTATGCAGCATAGAATAAGTCTTTTCGCTTGTACCACTAATCGCATTGCGTTGTCCCACTGTTTTAAAACTAAGCCCATCTGCACTATACTGCACTTCATAGTAGGCATGATTTATTTCGCTGCTACTCTTCCATTCTATTAATCCATCATTTTTTTGTGCAACAGCAGTAAATGAGATAAGCGTTACCGGCAGTATCGATGTATTGGTTTGTACAAAGAAACCGCTAAAGCCTACTGCATCAAAACTTACTTCCCATCTTGCTGCACTTGCATTGAAAATAATATCAGCATCTACGGGATCTATTCCAACCGGCGAGCTTGTATAGCTTGATGGTAAACCGGTACCATTGCTACTCACACCAGGATACTTAATTACTTTTAAGTTGGAAATTCCGGCAACATCAGAAGGGCCTGTAGGTAAATCGGTGGTACTTGCAGGATCGTTGTTAAAATTATTAAACTCTGCTTGGGTAAAGTAAAGTGTAACCCTGCCAGTTGCCGTAGCCGGGGCAGTAGCAGGTGTTATTTCATAATGACGTTGCACAAATGGTATTCCACTTTGCGATGGAACCGTTGGCTCTATCCATACCCTTGCATTAACGGTGCCAGTTACAGGGCTTGCTCCGTTTTGATTTAGTTTTGCAATAAGACCGCCACAATCACCATAGGTTGTTGTTGTTCCCTGTGTAGTTGTAATGCTAGAGTTTGCCGTTGCTAGTGCATTGGGCACCAAACTAAATTCATATACCGAAATTGTCCTGCTTATTTCGGCACTGACAATAACTAATGCCTTGCCTGTAGGGCTTTGTTCGGCTGGTACAAATAAAATGCCTTCTACTTGTAGGTCAGCAGGATTATCTATATATTGTTTAAATACTGGAGTAGCAGGATTGCTTATATCATACACTAATATATCTCCTGTGCGTTCGCTTCCAATAAAAGCATAGAGCACACCATTTACCAAACCTGTTGTTACACCTTCTGGTTCTGGGCCCTTGTTATCGCTGCGTGTATCAAATGATGCTGTTGTTCCATCGGAGTTAAACCCTGTAGGATTTTGCGCTGCAGTTATTTGCTCCAATTGGTCGCCACTATCAAATATTTGTGAGAACGAACTATTCCAAATAGAGAAAGAACGTGCACCCAAAGCATGAATCTGATCAAAGTCACCATCTCCATCAGTATCTCCGGTTGCATTGCTTAATTGCAATCTGCCAAGATTGGCATTTAATTTTAGGG
>JANMGS010000779.1:0-5607 GCA_031374745.1 Ferruginibacter sp.
ATACTATCCCGATCATCAAACCAATAACGGTAAGCAGCAATTTTATTTTCTGCAACTTGTGCCGGCATTTCTTTATAAAAAAACTGCGTTAAGGTACTGCTCCACTTGCCACTATTATCCATAAACCGTAAAGAAATTGCATGCAACCCCTCTAATAAAGATGCGGCACTAATTTGGTCAGACAAGTTATAGATTGCCGAAGGGGTTATATTTTGTTGTATTGCTCCTGTAAAATTCTGGTCAAACCAATATTGAAATTTTGTTAAGTTATTATTTGTACCGGAAGTAGCTTTATAAAAGAATTGTGATAGGGTACTGCTCCATTTATTGTTATTATCCTTAAATCGTACATGGAAAACATGCAAGCCCGACAAAAGGCCGGCTGTATTTAAAGGAGACGACAAAGTATATACCGAACCGGGAGATGTATTTTGCTGTACTGCTCCTGCAAAGTTGTCGTCAAACCAGTATTGGTATGCGGTAACGTTAACCGAACTGCCAGCATTAGGCGTTTTATAAAAAAATTGGGACAGGGTACTGCTCCATTTATTATTGTTATCCTTAAATCGTACATGGAAAACATGCAAACCAGATAAAAGGTTATTTGTACCAATGTTGTTGGTTAAATTAAAACTGTTACTGCCTGCAACTGCAGTAGTATTGGCATTACCGAAATTATCATCAAACCAATATTGGTAAGTATTTATTATTGCATTATTGGAAAAAGGAGAAACTTTATAAAAAAAGTTCGAAAGCGTAGTCGAAAAACGGGAACTATCATCCTTAAATCTCACATTAAAAACATGCAAGCCGTTTAATAATGCGTTGGTATTAACTTGGGCAGCAAGGGTGTAATTAGCTGTGGGTATTATACTTTGGGAAACGGCATTATTGTATTGACCATCAAACCAATATTGATAGCTGTTGATTTTATTTTGTGCTTTGATTTGTAAGCCAACAATTGCAAGTAATAAAATTAAAATAATACGCATGAAAAATAGTTTTTAATTAATTGTTTTGCGCAGCAACCGTAATATTTACATTAAGATTGCCATTAGCATCGGTTGCACTAGAAATGGTTTTTTGTCTTATATGTGGATTAGATGGAACTGCTCCTTCTTTGTAAGGAAAATAGCCTCCATATAAACCCAACTCGCCACCATACGAACCAGGATAAGTACCGGGCTGCTGCAAATGATAATTGTGTGCATAATCAAAAAGACCACCGGTTTGTGTAATGAAAATAGCACCTTGTGCAATACCATTATAATTATTCTCCGCTACTGCCCCTAGTCCAAAATAGGGAGTGGGTGTAATGAAAATATTATACTTAAATGTGTTGCCTGTAATATTAGAATAAGGGCCGGCAGGACCGGGTGATTGGTAAAAAACACTGTTGTACAGGTTGTTGTTAACCATTTCTCCATTAATTACCCAATCATAACTTCCTCCATTGAATAAAAAAATGCAATTATAAAACAAGTTGCCTACCGAATTGGTTAAATGGCTCTGTACTATTGAATTATAGACGGCAACATTGCTGGCGTTGGACAGTAACACATCACCAACAAATACATTTCTGATTAGGGCAATATTATTGGAAGGGCTGGTTAGATTTCCCAAAACCTGAAAACTGCCATTTATTTTGCAGTACCTTAATGTAACTTGGTTTACGGATGCATTGGAGGCAAAAGTAAAATCACCCAACACTTCAACTCCTTCTATGTGAAAATTATCCGCATTTGCATTTAATGTTACTGTACTTGCAATAAAAGTTTTATTGGTTGCCTGGGTAGAATCGGAGTAATGGCCGGCACCATAAATGGTTAAGCCTTTATCAAAATTGGGTGGAGGGGCAAAGGATCCGCCGGGTAAATAAATTGTGTCGCCATTAATGGCGGCAGTATAGGCATTAACCAATGCATTGGCTCCTGAAAAATGTTGCACGTTTCCATTGCTGTGCAGCGCTACAATAGATTGCGCAAAGCTTTGATGGGTTACTATTGCTGATAAAAGAATACAAATAAACTTTAAATTTTTCATGTCAGTGAATTAAAGTGAATCAATTATTTTGAGCAGCCACCGTAATATTAACATTCAAGTTGCCATTTACATCTGTTGTACCGGCAATAGTTTTTTGCCTGATATGCGGATTAACTGGAACTGCCCCCTCTTTATACCCAAATAAGCCTCCATAAATACCACACTGCGTAGCATCTGCACCTGTAAAAGATCCCGGACTTTGCAAATGAAAACTATGGGTATAATCAAATGTATTACCGGTTTGATTGACGAATATTGTCAGCGGGTCTGCATTTATATAATTATTGTTATTTGGATTGAGCCACCATACCGGCGAAAGAGTGAATACGTTATAAGAAAAGCTGTTGTATGCATTTCCTGCATTTTGAAGAAAATTGGGATCATTATTGTATTTGAAAATATTATTTTCAAATACTGCATAAGAACAACTTTGAATGGGGTAAGTAGCGGTAATAAAGACGTTATTACGTAGCAAATCACCGTTTTTGGCGTATATAACCGGTCCTTCAAAGATATTATTTACCAGCAGTGTATTAACTGAATTAGTAAGATAAACATTGGTCTTAAAAATATTAGCTTCCATCCGGGGATTTGAGCAAACCAGGGCATAGGGGAAATTAATTGTACCCAGAAAAATATTGCGTTTCTACACTAAGTAATTCACATCAGCATCAATTGTAACGGTACCATTTAACTGCATCCCTTCCAGCAATAGTGAATCTGCATTGGAACCTATACGAAAAGCATCAGCCAGGATGGTTTTACCAGTGGCCGAAGTTGAGTCGGGATAATGACCTGCTCCATAAATGGCTAATTTCTTATTCAAATCAACTGTCGATAATATTCCACCTGGTAAATAAATTGTATCTAAATCTGATGCTGCATTATAAGCGTCAATGAATGGGGTATTACCACCAAACATCATTACTGTTCCATTGTGGTGAAGGGCTACCGTTTTTTGTGAATGAACTGCCATGGTATACAACAGCATTATAAAAATAAAAATTATCTTTTTCATATAAATAACCTTTATTCAAAATTAGAAATGTAAATATTCAATATTTATGATGGCTGTTTTTTAAAAAAATGATTGATATCATTTATTACACTTTGTAGGAAAACTGTGTGATGATATTTGCAATTTGCACCACTTAATTTTTATTCAAAGTATGAAAGAAGTAAACATTTTCTTTATCGGTTGCTGTCCCCGCCCTACCAAATTCGTAATTTTCTGGTAAGCCTGTAAGTGGCTATTTTTCTTTTAGAGGATTTTGTGTACCTATTCTAAGCGTTCAATGAAACTAGCCTCAAAAGTTTACTGCAGTGCAAGATGGTCTTATTTCCAGCATTGGTATTGGATGTCAGATTTATCAACTTTTTTTCCAATGCTGTACTATTGCTTAGCTGCATTCTTTTTTTAAATTGATGGGCAATAAATTTTGCAAAACTTCCTGTTGAAAGTTTAGGTTTGTGTGGACAGTAACTGATAAAAAAGCTTCTCAAGCGTATAAATGAAAAAGCATTTTTTTTTACCCTATTAAATCACTACTTTTATTTACACATTTCAAAATATGCCTACACAAAAAAACAATAGTTCCCGAAGGGATTTTTTAAAAAAGTCAACCGCCATTGCGGTACTTTCAATCGCATCGCCGGTATTGGTAAAAGCAGCAGAAAATGATGATAAGATCGCAGCCTTGTTTGAACAAATACCACTACGGCTAGAGGTAAATGGCGTTGCTCATACGCTTTCGGTAGAGCCAAGGGTTACTTTGCTCGATTTATTAAGAGAACACATACACTTAATGGGCACTAAAAAAGGTTGCGACCATGGCCAGTGCGGTGCCTGTACCGTGCATGCAGATGGGAAGCGCATAAACGCCTGCCTCACACTTGCAGTTATGAATGAAGGTAAAAAAATTACAACCATTGAAGGCCTTGCCAATGGCGATAAACTGCATCCGATGCAAGAGGCATTTATTAAGCACGATGGTTTTCAATGCGGCTATTGTACTCCCGGGCAAATCATGTCGGCCGTAGCCTGTGTAAAAGAAGGCCATGCAAATTCTCCAGACGAAGTAAGAGAATATATGAGTGGTAATATTTGCCGATGTGGTGCTTATCCAAATATTGTGGATGCCATTATAGAAGTAAAAAAAGGAGGGCAATTAGTATGATAAATTTTGAATACATAAGAACCAGCACTACCAAAGCAGCCATAGATGCAAAAGCAAAAAATGCAGCAGCACAATTTATTGCAGGAGGCACCAATTTGATTGATCTAATGAAGAAAGGCGTAACCGCACCGGAAAGATTGATTGATATAAACGGGCTGCCGTTAAAAGAAATTACTGCAGATGCAAAAGGCATAATGATTGGCGCTTTGGCATTAAACAGCGAGGTGGCAGAAAACCCGCTTATCCAATCAAAATATCCATTGCTGGCTATGGCATTAAATGCGGGCGCTTCGGCACAATTAAGAAATATGGCTACCGTGGGCGGCAATATAATGCAGCGCACCCGGTGTTCCTACTTTTATGATACTACTATGCCCTGCAACAAGCGTGAACCCAACAGCGGCTGTGCTGCTTTGCAAGGCCAAAACCGAATGCATGCTGTATTTGGCACATCAGAAAAATGCATTGCCGTGCACCCAAGCGATATGTGTGTGGCACTAGCAGCGCTCGATGCAACTGTACATATTAGCGGGCCAAAAGGCGAACGTAAAATGTTGTTCACCGATTTTCACCGCCTGCCTGGCGACACGCCCGAGTTGGATAATAATTTATCGACAGGACCCGGTGGACAAAAAGGCGAACTAATTACTGCAATTCATATTCCTAGCAATGCATTTAATAAAAGTCATTATTTAAAAATTAGAGACCGTGCTTCTTATGCCTTTGCACTCCTCTCTGTTGCAGTAGCATTGGAAATATCTGGCAACAGCATAAAAAATGCAAGGCTGGCAATGGGTGGTGTAGCACATAAACCCTGGCGGTTACCGGCTGTAGAAAAATTCTTAATAGGTAAAGAGGCCACAAAAGAAAACTTTACAGCAGCAGCCAATATGGCTATGGAAACCGCAACTGGTTTTGGACACAACGATTTTAAAATTAAAATGGGAAAAGCTGCTATAGCAGAGGCTTTACAACAAGCAGCACAAAAAATTTAATCAGGCTTTTAATTGATAGTTACCAATGGAAAAAATTCATCAAATTACCGAAACCTATTTTGCCGAAGACCGAAAGGATGGTGTAGATAAAGTAACAGGCAAAGCAACATTTTCGGCAGAACATAGACTAGATAATATGGTTTACGCTGTTTTTGTTTGCAGCACTATAGCCAAAGGCGCCATTAAAAACATGGTAATTGCCGATGCAAAAAGAGCATCTGGCGTGTTGGATATTATTTATCACCTCAACTGCCCTAGTGTACCTGGTTTCAATCCCTATGCAAAAGACCCCAATAAAAAAGGCTATGAATGGCGGGGATTAAAAGTTTTTAACAACAACCAAGTATACAGCAATGGCCAGCCTATTGCCATGGTTATTGCCGATACCTTGG
>JANMGS010000821.1:0-5437 GCA_031374745.1 Ferruginibacter sp.
ATAAAACAAGTCTTATGGGTATGGCGACAGACAAAATGGGCGAAAAAGGAATAAATCTTAGCGACAGCTTAGATAAAATTAAAGATAAAATGAAGGATTTGAACATGGATTCTTTAGGAAAAGAAATTGATAAGGGGTTAAAAGATGTTAAAATGACTCCAGAAATGAAAGAGGAAATGATTAAGGCGATGGAAAAAATAAAAACAAAATAAGAAAGAATTCATATGTAGGAAGGGGGCTTCGATACGAGGCTCCCTTTTTTTTATACTTGTAACAAAAATAATAGCTTTAAATTTGAATCATAATATTTACACATGAAAATAAGGAAATTATTAGCCCTGTCTATGCTTGTACTCTTTTCTTGTACAGAAAAAGAAGAAAAACGACCAACCACTTCTATGGATACAGGTAGAGATTTTATAAGGGCAACCCTTGATGGTAATTTTAAAGCAGCAGAAGCATTGCTATTAAAGGACTCTCAAAACATTCAAACATTTGATTCTTACAAAGCATATTACGATAGATTACCTGTGGAAAAAAAGGCTGCTTATAAAAAAGCTTCCTATAATATCAATACGGTTACAGATGTGAATGATTCTACTAGTATTATTGACTACAGCAATAACTATATGAACCAACCAATGAAAATAAAAATAATAAAGAAGGATAAATTGTGGAGTGTAGATTTTAAATATACCTCTGGCGACACAACTGTTACAAAATGATGACGCTAAAAAACTTTTTATTGGTTGGGCTTGGTGGTGGTATCGGAGCAATGCTCCGTTTCTTTGTTGCAGGCGTTTGGAAAGCAGGAAATTTTCCTTTTCATACATTGTTCATCAATATTGTAGGAAGTCTTGTAATAGGTTTGATATTCGGTTTAGGCATTAAGACTGAGTACTTGTCTGAACAAATGAAATTGTTTATTGCAACGGGTGTTTGTGGGGGATTTACTACTTTTTCTGCATTTAGTTTGGAGAATATGCTCATGCTCAAATCAGGAAATTATTTAATGGCAAGTTTTTATATTTTAGCTAGTGTGGCTATTTGTATTATTGCCGTTTTTATGGGTTATAAAATCATAAACTAATAAATTATAATTGTATGTATGTACTTCATCCATGGCATGGCGCAGATTATGGCTTTGATGCACCAGCCCAAGTAAATGCACTAATAGAAATATCAAAAGGCAGTAGTTGCAAATATGAAATAGACAAGCCCACCGGATTATTAAAATTGGATAGGGTAATCTATTCATCCTTTCACTATCCTATCAATTATGGTTTTATACCACAAACGTTGGGCGATGATGGAGACCCACTGGATATCCTGGTTTTATGTAGCCAAAGTATTGCCCCATTATGCCTGGTAAAAGCCACGGTGATAGGCAATATGCAAATGATAGACAACGGCGAAAAAGACGATAAAATAATAGCAGTAGCTACCAACGACCCTTCGGTTAATCATTTAAAAGACATCAATGAATTGCCCGAACATTTTATAAATGTGTTAAAAAATTATTTTGAAAACTATAAAGTATTAGAAAATAAAATTGTAGAAATAGATGACTTTCAAAATAAAGAAACAGCTTACAAGGTAATAGAAGATTCAATAAAAATGTACAAAGAGCATTTTCCAAAAAATGGTTAACACAAAACAAAATTCTATGGATATTCAAACCATCGTAATCCTTCTTATTATAGGATTGATTGCAGGCATGCTTAGTGGTGTAGTGGGAATTGGTGGTGGTATTGTTATTGTACCTGCGCTGGTATTTTTTATTGGGTTTTCACAACGCATGGCTCAAGGCACTTCGCTGGCTATTATGCTTTTGCCCATTGGCTTGTTGGCTGTAATTCAATTTTACAAAGCTGGTTATGTAGATATAAAAGTAAGTGCCATCATTGCTTTTGCTTTCTTTATAGGAAGTTATTTTGGTAGCAAGATTGCGCTCACAGTTTCTCAAGATGTATTGAAAAAATGTTTTGCTATATTACTATTTATTGTTGCCATAAAGATGTTGTTTTTCGACAAATCAAAACCTTTTCACGAAAATATAAACAACAAAGAAAAAAGTACAACATAATTAGCCATAAACTATGGATTTTTACTTTTTAATCATCTAAAATAAAACTACTAGACTTACAGGGTCTCTATGCCATCAAAATTCAACGATAAAGACGACAAAGAATTACTACAGCTATTTTACAGAGATGGTAACAACGAATGGCTTGGTGTCCTACTTCAACGCTATACAGGGCTTTTGCTAGGTGTAAGTATGAAATATCTAAAGAATGAAGATGATGCCAAAGATGCCGTGCAACAAATCTTTTTGAAAGTAATAAATGAGCTTCAAAAATATAAAGTTGAATATTTTAAAAGTTGGATTTACATGATTGCTAAGAATCATTGTTTGATGAAACTGCGGGATAAAGGAAAAATAGCGGTTGAATTAAATGACAATATTTTGGTGGCAGAAAATGACAATGAAGTAAAAGAAAAAGCGAACAACAAAGAAAGCGCTCTTACCCATCTTGAAATTGCTTTACAACAATTGAACAAAGAGCAATGCGAATGTGTAACTTTATTCTACCTTCATAAGAAAACTTACCAAGAGATAGTAGAAGTAACTAATTTTAATATGCTACAAGTAAAAAGCAACATACAAAATGGCAAAAGAAATTTAAAAATATTAATGCAAAGAATGCAATCGCATGAACAATGATTTGACAAACATATTGCACGAAGGCCAACAGGATGATGCAGATAGGAAAAAACTATTGCAAAGTTTGAGTGATGAGCTTAGCTTGACTAATGATGAACCATTGGAAGAGGAAGATATATTTGAACAAGAAGCAGCACAAGGACTTCAACAAATCGACCAAACCAACATTCCTTTTATTGTAGATAAATTAAATGCAGATTTGCATCGGCAGCTCAAGAAAAAGAAAAAACGCAGGGGTATTTTTAAAGACCCGTCATCCATTTATATTACTATTGTTACGATTTTATTGTTAATTATAATCTCGTATGTTATTATCAAGAAGTTAGGATAAAATTCTACAAAACAAAACTTCATTCTCCCGTTAAGTTTGGTACTTTTGCAAGGTGCAAATATTCAATACAAATAGCCGTATTATTGTAACATGCAGTAATCGTTTATCTATTTACTTAGAAAAAGAGATAGTAGCCTTGGGCTATACACCCGTACGTATTTTTAAAACCGGTGTAGAAATTTCTGGCAATATGCAAGACTGTATAAAGCTAAATTTAAATTTACGTTGCGCCAGTCAAGTATTATTTTCCATAAAAGAATTTAGGGCGGTAAATGCAGATGATGTGTACAATGTATCAATGGATGTGGAGTGGGAAAATATCATTCCCGCAGAAGGCTATTTTTCTATCAGCAGCAATGTGAGCAATGAAACCATAACAAACAATCTGTTTGCCAATGTAAAAGTAAAAGATGCCATAGCAGATAGGTTTAGAAATAAAACAGGTAGCAGACCCGATTCTGGCTCTACCTTAAATGGTGTAGTAATACATTTATATTGGAAAGAAGAAGCAGCAGAATTATTTATTGATACTTCTGGTGAAACATTGTCGAAACATGGTTATAGAAAAATTCCAGGCAAAGCGCCCATGTTAGAGTCGCTTGCAGCAGGCGTTATTTATGCAACCAATTGGAATAAAGAAACGCCGTTTATCAACCCAATGTGTGGCTCTGGCACCATTGCCATAGAAGCAGCACTCATAGCCACACACAGGGTGCCAGGCTTGTATAGAAGCAATTATTCATTTATGCATTTGCAAGGCTATGACAAAGCAATGTATGAAAAGGAATTTGATGCAATAGAAGCACAAGTAGTAGAAAATCCTTCTTTACAAATCATCGTTTCGGATATTAGTGAAGATGCCATCAATATTTCTAAAGTAAATGCAGGTATGGCTGGTGTAGAAGATATGCTTACTTATGAAGTGTGCGATTTTCAACAAACAACATTGCCAGAAGTAGTAGGCTCGGTAATTATTTTTAACCCTGAGTATGGCGATAGGCTTGGCGAAGAAATTGAACTGGAAGAGACCTATGCGCTTATGGGCGATTACATGAAGAAAAAATGCAAAGGTTACACGGGTTATATTTTTACAGGCAACTTAGAACTAGCAAAGAAGATTGGCCTTAAACCAAAACGCCGAATTGAATTTTTTACGAGTAAGATTGATTGTAGGTTGTTAGAATATGAGCTGTATGCGGGGAGTAGGGAAGTGAAAAAATAAAATTGAACAAGTGTTCATTTTATTACAATTACAAAACAGTATCCTGCAAATAAAATGGAATCAATACCATAGATGCTATTATTGCTAAACTAATTATACAAATTAAAACAGATCTTCCCGATTCATATATTTTTCCCCCTCCTTGTTGGTGATTAATAACTAAACTCCTTTGATATTTATTCGCAAAATATGAAGTGGATACAGTAAAAAAAATTGAATATAAAATATTAGGTGCCTTATCAAAAAATGGGATATATGAAATACTGATCATAAAAAGAAAAGCCACTGTCGATATTAAAATAGTCATCCTTGCTTTTTTATCTTCTCCTAGGGTTTTAAAATTTTGGTACAACATATAACTACTCGCCAATATTCCACCAAAGAATGAACTTACTATAATTGTTTTTATTGAAAAAACTGAGCCCTCAGGCAATTTTTCTAATATATCATTTTCCATAAGTCTTTTTTAAAAAAGGCAACAGAAACCGTTGCCTTTTTTGTAAACTATCTATTCAAAAATACCACTATAATTCCATTCCCCTACCCTACTTTCTTCTTCAAATTTTCATCAATAGCATCTAAGAACTCTTCGGTATACAAATAATGCGCACCGTGTTCTACTTTATTGCCATGAATACAAACGGCCAAGTCCTTTGTCATTTTACCACTTTCTACTGTTTCTATACAAACTGCTTCAAGTGCATTGCAAAAATCTATCAACGGTTGGTTGTTATCTAATTTACCACGGAAAGCAAGTCCACGGGTCCAAGCAAAAATAGATGCTATTGGATTGGTAGATGTTGGTTTGCCTTTTTGGTGATCTCTGTAATGGCGGGTTACCGTGCCATGAGCAGCTTCTGCTTCCATTGTTTTACCATCGGGTGTTATCAATACAGATGTCATTAAACCAAGGCTACCAAAGCCTTGAGCCACAGTATCGCTTTGCACATCTCCGTCATAATTTTTACAAGCCCATACAAAATTACCATTCCACTTCAATGCGCTTGCAACCATATCGTCTATTAATCTATGCTCGTAAGTAATACCTGCTGCTGCATAGCTTTCTTTAAATTCATTTTGATATACTTCTTCAAAAATATCTTTAAAACGACCATCATATTTTTTTAGGATGGTATTTTTTGTAGAAAGATACAACGGC
>JANMGS010000835.1:0-2735 GCA_031374745.1 Ferruginibacter sp.
ATTTGCATCTTTCTTGCATGTATATTGCAAAACGCTATGGGTACAGTACAAATAAATACGGCTTTTAATGTAGGTTTAGATTTTGAAATAGCCCCCTTTCACAAAAGGTTATTGGCTTATATCATTGATTTTGCCATTATGGTCATTTACTTGTATTCGATGAAATTTTTCTTGTACGATGTACTCAATCTGTCTCTTGACAACAGTGCCGGCTTCGATATATTGATCATTTCTGTTCCAATGCTTTTTTATTCGTTGCTTACAGAATTACAGATGAATGGGCAAACGATCGGCAAAATGATCATGCGCATAAGAGTCATCAGTTTGGAAGGAGGCGAACCAACCTTTGGGCAATTCCTTTTGCGATGGATAACGAAATTTTTTGAATGGCCTTTTTTGTTTGGTTATATATATACCAGCAACTATTCATTGGTAGGGTATATTTTTGTAACCTGTTTTTTTGGAATTGCGGTGGTAGTAACGGTACTCATTACTAAAAAAAACCAGCGCTTGGGCGATTTGGCTGCCGGCACAGTGGTGGTAGATGCCAAAACGTTTATGAGCATAAACGATACCATATTTGTGAATGTGAACAGCAGCAACCATAGAGTAAACTTTCCGGAAGTTATGCGGCTTTCAGACAATGATATCAATACCATTAAAACAGTACTTACGCAGGCACGCAAAAACCACAACCACGATATTTGTATGCGGGTAGAGTATAAAATAAAAGAAGTACTTAAAATAGAGTCCAAACTTTCTTCCATCGATTTTTTAGAAACACTCTTGGAAGATTATAATTATTTGGCTACAAAAGAATAAGTGAATCGAAATCACTTTTCAATTCATCTGCATTTTATATGATCTGAACAAGCCAGAACAAAAGAGGAATAAAGAATGAAGAGTTGGTTTTTTTTATTTTTCTGGTGAACCATTAGCCACACTATATAACAACAATAGTAAAAAATATCTTGCCAAAACAGACGAAGATTTAAGGGGTTAGGTACTACAAGCAATGTGAATTATTTACCAAATGCAACATATTTATTTTTTGCCGAGAAGGCGGGAAGGCGTTTTGTAGAAACAAGGCGGGAAGGAAAATGCTTTGCATTTTATAGCCCTAACCTGCAAAAGCCAGAACCAAAGAGGAATAAAGAATGAAGAGTTGTTTTTTTTATTTTTCCGGTGAACCAATAGCCACACTATATAACAATGAGTAGTAAAAAGTATCTTGCCAATAAGACGAAGATTGAAGCGGTTAGCTTCTAAATGCCCCAGTAAGTCCAGCCAAAATTGCAATCAAAAGCATAAGCACAAAAAAGCCCATAAAAATTATAAAAAGAATACCCGTTATCTTAAAGTAAGAATTGAGTTTTCGCATCCCCTGGTTAAAAAAACCTTGGTCGCTCGCATCCAATCCTAATTTTAGGTTTTTGGCAGCATTGTACAACGCTATATTAAGCAATAAAGTTAAACCGCCCACTATAACTACAGTAAACAAACTGGTTCCTACTACTGTTTCTACATTTTCAATACCAAATTTACTGGCTTTTCCTATTGCCAAAATAGTGGTAAGGATAGTAATCCCGAGGCTTGCAAAAGCTACTATGGCATATATATTGGTCCATTTAGCAATTTCTGTAAGTTGGGTTTTTGTTTCATCGGTTATTTGCAAATCCAACAGATCATTGTCTTTAATTAAATCCATAGAAATATTTTATAAGGTTTTAACCATATTAAAAATAGAATAAGCCAAAGAAAGAATGCTGATGACAGTTGTAATAATGAAAAACAATTTTAAAGAGCCAAAGGCTTCATTCATATCTAGCACATTTTCTGTAGTTAAGGCAGATTTCATTTTCATAGAAAACTTATATAAAAAATAATATACCACCACAAAAAAAGCCACCACCACTATAATGATAGCTATTAAAACGCCCCCTCCAAATTCTGCCAAACTTCCAAAACTATTGTCCATTTTACCAAGCACACCCATCATTAAACTGCCCCCTAAAATTCCAAAGAGTAAAACCAACCCACCTATGATAAACATGGATAGGGAAATAAACTTTGTCCATTTAGATGTTTCCATCAGCAATTGCCTTACTTCGCCATCTACCTGCAAGTCTATATCAGACAATTGATCATTCTCATTATTTTCCATAATCGAACCTCTTATTTAATACAATAAAAATAAATTGCACCATATTATAATTTTCTGATGACTATCCGCTACTAGCTGCAAGAATTATAAAATTGTAGAAAATTAAAAATAAACTGTATAAAAATTCATTCTTCATTTCAAGGATTTGCCCCTACAAATTTACCCATATTATCTACAATCTATTTGTGTTATAGTTAAAAGATCATACACAAAACAGCTTTTTTGTGAATCTGTGGCAATATTATAACCACAGATTCACAGAAAAAAACAGACTTATCATTTTAATCTACCATTTTAAAAATCATACATTGTGTATTTGATACATAAAATTCTATTGCACCCAACAACGGATAGTCATTAATTATCTCCCCTGCCTCATGGCTTCATTCATAATAAATGTACCAAAAAATGCAAATGCAAGTATCATTGTCAATATAACCAAGCCACCAATAATTAAACCGATAATGGAGCAAACCCTACCTGCTTTCAAGTTAGAATAACTCGCAGCAGAATACATTTCTGGATTCTCTTTGTAAAGCTTAAGGTCTTTGTTTGCAAGTACCAACCCTAT
>JANMGS010000857.1:0-4808 GCA_031374745.1 Ferruginibacter sp.
GAGCAGAGTGTAAAAGCAATTGAATCGTTGGTAAGTAGAGCAAAAGAAAATTTACAAAAAAACTTAGCGCATTATTACAAACAATAAAACAACAACAATGAAAAAGAAATTTACCCCATTGTTAGAGGAACATCTGCTGAGATTAGAGGGAATGCAAGAAGCAGGCACAGATGAATTTTTTTATACAAGATTAAAAGCAAGGATGCTTGCAAAACAAACTGGGGGCGAAAGCAATTGGAATTTTCCATTAAGGCCTGTTTGGGTGCTAACTAGTATGACTTTATTATTGGTCGTAAATATTTTTATCTTATCGCAACAATATTCAGCAAAAGAAAAACCTAGCATATCTAGCAATAGTTTGCAAAATTTCGCCGAGGCATACGATCAAACTATTTCATCTTATTGATTTTTTAAAAATGAATACAACAAAAAATAAATTATTAACCTGGTTGGTCATTCTTTTATTGATAGCCAATGTTGCATCCATTGCGCTGTTTTGGATTGGCAAAAATAAACCGCCCAGGCCTGCACAAAATGGTTCGCCTGCAGCTTTTTTAACCAAAGAGCTGCAGCTAGATTCTATGCAGCAACAGCTGTTTGAAGTGTTAAGAAAAGAACACCATGATTCTGCAGAGAAAATTCGGGCCCAAATAAAAGATGCAAAAGAGGCTTTTTTTTCTTTGTTGAAACAAGCTACAGTTGTTGATAGCACAAAAGAAAATCTTTCAAAATCGATAAGTGTACTTTCAGAAAAGCTGGACCTGCTTACATTTAATCATTTTCAAAAATTAAGGACAATTTGCAAACCCGAACAACAAGAAAAGTTTGATGACCTTATTTTGCAAGTTACCCATATGATAAGCCAACAAAGACCAAGAGGCCCGGCAGGAGATAGGCCGCCTCCTAGAGACCATAATGGTAAAAGACCTCCTCCACCAGAAGGACGTGAAGCTGACGGGCCACCACCTGAGGGACCACCGCCAGGATCTGATGGCCCACCGCCCGACGGACCACCACCTAGAAATTAAAATTAATAAACATAATAAATTATTTCATTCACAAACATAAATAACCACGCATGAATTTTAAAAAATCGTTATTGTTATTAGCAACACTTGTAATATTTGTTTTTATTTCTTGTAAAAAAACCGAAACTACTACTACAACAGCAAGTATTACCGCATTATCTTGTGCTAGTGCATCATTTTCGGCAGCAGCAACTATAAACGTAGCTTATGCAGCTACAGCTACGGTGCCTTATAGTGGTGGTAATGCAGAGGCTTATAATGCCGGCACTGCTATAGCTTCTTCAGGGGTTACTGGATTAACAGCTACATTGCAAGCTGGCACGTTGGCTACCGGTACGGGCAATCTTACATACACCATATCCGGTACACCTACCACTGCAGGTACTGCTAGTTTTGCCATTGGTTTTGGTGGACAAAGCTGTAGTATTACTTTAACGGTAAACCCAGCAGGCGGTGGCCCAGTTTTACCACCTGTTTACAATAAAATATATGGAGCTACTAGTATTACCTTCGATGGTACTTTTGTAACCATTAAATGCACTGGTTTGCCAGATCATAAAAGTGCTTATTACCCAGTGGGAAACCCATTGAGAGAAGCATTTAGCGGTGTAACTTTTGGCGGCGGTAATTTTGCACAAAACCCCAATACCATTGCTGCGCAAACATATACTTTTAGAATTCCGGTGAACCCCACTGTAAATGCAGCACACCCTGCTACACCACTTGGCGCTATTGGGGTTTCTATAAACGGTATTCCTTTATTCAATCAATATGCAGCAGGCAATAGCCCACTTACAAACGAAATAAATGGTTTTGACCAATGGTGGGGACATCCACAAATGACGGGCGCTTATCATTACCATGTAGAGCCAAAATATTTGACTGAAGTAAAAGCATCGAAATTTGCTTTAATGGGCTTCTTGTTAGATGGTTTTCCGGTGTATGGTCCAAATGAAGAAAACAATACAGTGGCAGCAGGGCTTGATGTATACCATGGACATACGCATACCACTGTAGATTACCCAACAGGCATATATCATTACCATTTTTCTACAGCGGCACCCTACTTAAATGGAAATGGTTTTAATGGTTTCCCTGGTACTGTAACACAATAATTTGAGAAAAATATATTTATACTTTATACAAATTATATCCCAGAGCAATTTGGGATATATTTTGTTATGCCTGTTATTTATTGCCTGCGAAATCAAGAAAAAAAATATACTGATAGAAATAAAAATTGCAAAAACAATCCCATTCAATTTTATTGTTTCTACTGATTCCAATTTCAATTTTCATCAGGATACATTGTATTATAAAAAAAATTATTTTACAGGCTTTCAATTTTCCTTACATAAAAATGGAGATACAGCCTTGTTGAATGGCTATTTTAATGGGCTGCCAGAAGGCTTTCAAAAAAAATGGTATGACAATAGATTGTTGTCTGAAGAGAGATTTTACATTAATGGAAAGAAAGAAGGCACACATAAAAGTTGGTGGCCCGATGGAAAACTCAAATTTATTTTTAATGCTAGTAGTAATGAATATGATGGGCAATACAAAGAGTGGTATGCATCAGGCGTATTGGCAAAAGAATTTCACTATGTAAATGGACAAGAAGAAGGTAGTCAACGCCTGTGGTGGGACAATGGTACCGTAAGAGCCAATTATGTAATACGCAATGGAAAAAAGTATGGTTTAATAGGTTTAAAAATATGTGTAAATCCCTATGATTCGATTAATAAAAAATAGCATTGTTGTTTTATTGTTACTGCTTATTGGCTGCAAAAGCAAGCAAACAACTTTGCCATTGCCTTTTATAAACAAACCCGATTTTACTCCAGAGTGGATCAACAAATCCGATGCAGGTTATACCAGCATTCATACAATACCCGCCTTTTCTTTCACCAACCAGAATGGAGAAACAATTACCGAAAAAACGGTGGAAGGCAAAATTTATGTAGCCGATTTTATATTTACCAGGTGTGGAAGCATTTGCCCCAAAATGACTGCCAATATGGGTTTGATACAGGATAAATTTAAAAACGACGACGAAGTAATATTACTTTCTCACTCTGTAACGCCAGAAATGGATAGTGTGCCTGTACTAAAAAGGTATGCAGAAAATAAAGGCGTTATCAGTGGTAAGTGGCATCTGCTTACTGGTAACAAAGATGCTATTTATACCATAGCAAAAAAGCAATATTATGCGGGCGATACCATTGGCTATTATCAAACAGGCAATGAATTTTTACACACAGAAAACTTTATTCTTTTAGATAAAAAAAGAAGAATACGAGGTGTGTATAATGGAACCTTGCCGGTAGAAATGGATAGGCTGATAGAGGATATTGGCACTTTGAAATTGGAGGACTAAAGCTTTACATTGTGGCAGTATGGTTTAAAGTAGGTTAAGGTCTCTAAATGCGTCGGGCTTGCCTGACGGCAGGCAGGGTTTCGCAGCATAGTTTTTTATGATTTGTATATGGTCTGTGCGAAAACCCCGCCGAGACAGTAGAAACGAAGTTATCAGGTTGAGGTACTCATAAAAGTTTTTAAGCTCTTTGAACATGACATATAAAAAGAAGTTCTATGCAGCTTCGCTGCGAAAAAGAAAGGCTTGCCACAAAGGCACAAAGGCACGAAGTAGAAAAAATGCTACGCATTTTTCCTTTGTGTCTTCGAGTCTTTGTGGCTAAATTAGATTTTGTAAATAATTGTTTTATATTCTTTTAGTAAACATGTCATTAGCAGCTTGTCGAAGTCGGTGTTATAAAACGTTTTGTAAATTCGATTTCGACAAGCTCAATCTGACAATTTCGTTCCTTAACTTAATGACATTGCCCGCCGAGATAGCAACTTTAAAATTGGAAGACTAATGTAAACTATCCTATTGTCCAAGTCTCTCTACCTTTCAATAATTTATCTAAATCGCCCGGTCCATTTTTTGCCAAGGCTTCTTCCATTTGCATTGCCATTACATCTTCGTAGCAAGCTCGCTCTGTTTCAAAGAAAACCCCAAATGGCCTTGGTAAATGCCCTTGCAATTTAGGGTCGTCAAACATGCGAATAAGTATTTGTGCTTTGTAAAAATCTTTTTCATCGTGTATCCACAAATCATCGGTACTTGCACCTTCTGCCAAGTCTACGATGATGGGTTTAAAACCATCTAGCTTTATACCTTTGTTTTGTGTAGCACCAAAAACAAGCGGCTTGCCTTGTTCTAAAAACAACACTTCGTCTGCCTTGCTGCTTTTTTCTGTAAACGCTTCAAAAGCGCCATCGTTAAAAATATTACAGTTCTGGTATATTTCTAAAAAGGAAGAGCCTTTGTGCGCTTGCGAGCGCAACAACATTGCTTGCAAATGTTTTGGGTCTCTATCCATGGTACGGGCTATAAAGCTAGCATCGGCACCCATGGCTAGTGCCAGCGGATTAAAAGGATGGTCTATACTTCCCATCGGCGTACTCTTTGTTACCTTATGCTCTTCGGATGTAGGTGAATATTGGCCCTTAGTAAGTCCATAAATTTGGTTATTGAACAATAAAATATTAACATCAAAATTTCTGCGTAGTAAATGAATGGTATGGTTACCACCAATGCTCAACGAATCGCCATCGCCAGTCACAATCCACACACTAAGCTCTGGCCTAGATGCTTTGAGCCCGCTTGCTACTGCTGTTGCACGCCCATGAATACTATGCATACCATAGGTGTTCATGTAGTAAGGAAAACGGCTGCTACAACCAATGCCACTCACAATAACAATGTTCTCTTTG
>JANMGS010000861.1:0-7145 GCA_031374745.1 Ferruginibacter sp.
CAAACCTATATTAGAAATTACGTTTTATGAAATCGAGTGGTTTGTATCCGAAATTGGGGTACAATATGCGAATAGTCATTAAATAAATACAATCTATTGCTTGACTTTAACAATACTAAAATAGCAGAAAGCTGAATAACCATTTTTAAACTGATGAGCTGTACTGTTCATTAAAAACCTTCAACATCATTTTTAAATCATCCAGTGTATTTATATCATCTATCGTTTTATCTTTTCGCCATCGGTTCATGCGTGGAAACCTAAGTGCTACACCACTTTTATGTCTTTTACTTTCAGCTATACCTTCAAAAGCGAGTTCAAAAACAAGCTCGGGTTTTACGGTTCTTACAGGTCCAAACTTTTCAATAGAATTTCGTTTTACAAAATTATCTATTTGGGCAAATTCTTTGTCTGTAAGCCCGCTGTAGGCTTTTGCAAATGTTACTAGTTTATCGCCATCTCTTACTGCAAAAGTATAATCGGTGTATAGATTACTTCTTCTACCACTACCCTTTTGTGCGTAAATCATAACTGCATCTATGGTGAGCGGATCAATTTTCCACTTCCACCAATCACCTCTTTTTCTGCCATCTTTGTATTCAGAATTTTTTCTTTTCAGCATAATTCCTTCACTGCCTTTATCCCTACTTTGTTTCCTTATTTCAATCAGATCATTCCATTTATTAAAACTAATAATGGGTGATAAATGCAAGAAAGGAACATCAATTTTTGAAACAATAGCTTCCAGTTTTTTTCGTCTTTCGTTCATCTAAACCGTTCTGATATCTACTCCATTTTCTTCTATCAAATCATATGCAATAAAACCGACGGGTGCTTCTTTTAATTGTTTCGAAGTAATATTTTTTCTACCTATCCTTGTTTGCAAAGCTGCAAATGGGAGTGGTGCAAAAGGTCCTTGTTCCGGCGGAGCAGCGAGGCTAATAATTTCTCCATCGATAGCAGTTCCGTTTGGTAAAAGTTCTTGCAAAATTTTATATTCAGGAAATTTATCTGTGAGCAATTCTTCTCCACGACTCCACACAAATAATTCATCATTCCGTTTTATAATTTGTCCTCTAATACCATCCCATTTCCATTCTGCTTGCCAATCATTTTCATTGCCCAATTCACTTACTTCATTTTCTATTGCATATGCTAGGTAAAAAGGGTACGGCTTGGAATCATCTGCAGCACTGTGTTCTATACTCATCAATTCATCAAACGAAATGGTTGCCGGATTCCAGTCACCCATAATTCTGTGGGCAATAATGGAAGAAGACACATCAGTAGTTTTTGCAATAGCATTTACCATTAGCTTTTGAGATACACCAATTCTAAAACCGCCCGTCATCAATTTATTAAACACAAAAATTTCACTTCTGTTCATTTGTGCCCATGCTTCAGTTACAAATTGTTGCTTTACTACATCATTTTCTTTGCCAATCGTTCTTAATAAATTCATGTAATATGTAAGCGAATAATCCACTACATCTTTTGTATCAATATTACTTTCAGGGATAAGCAATGAAATCGTTTCTGCTAAATCTCCGACCGTATGATAGCACTCTTCAAACAGCCATGAATCTATGTGTGCAGCCTCCATACAAGCGCTACGAAGCAATGCACTGTTTATAGAACGCTTGGGTCTTCTACCTGTAAACAATGCAATTACCCAAATTTTATCTTCGCTGTTTGCTTCTAAGAAGTATGCACTTATTGCCTCCAACTTTGCGGTGGTTTTTGTGGTTGTGGCCAACTTCATTATTAATAGGGCAAAACGTTTCAAAGTAAGATTTTAGACTGTTAGATTTTAGACAAAAGACTATTTATTATTTACCATTTATTATTTATCATTAACGGATCGTAGTTTACAAATTTCAGCAATCACTATCCAAAATGATTATTGACCATTCACAATTCCCCATTCAGCTTCTCGCCACTCACCACTTCCCCACTCACCTCCTCCCTCTCCTCGTTTCCATATTCCGTTTTTACTTCGCCTGCTTCTATACCTTGCTCATTTAAATACCTGCTAAATGTTGCTTGAAAACCGTGTGTTGCATAAACTTTTTGGGCTCCCGTCGCTTTTACCGCACTTATCAAGCCATCCCAATCGCAATGATCGCTTAAAGCAAAACCAGCATCTGCATTTTTTCTACGCACATTTCCACGTACCTGCATCCATCCGCTGCAAATCCCTGTGGCGTAAGGCGAAAATCTTTTCATCCAAGTGCTGCCTTCCGCACTTGATGGCGCAATAACGATACAACCTTTTAGTTCTTCTTTGGTTGTTTCAGGCGTTATTCTTTTTACCTCAGGCAATGCCCAACCGGCTGCTTGCAAGGTTGTATGCACATTATACACGGCACCATGCGCATATATCGGTATCCCGGTTTCAGCCAATGGTTTTAAAATGCGTTGTGCTTTTCCCAAACTATAAGCAATAAATACACTGGCTTTTGCATCTGCCCTGTTGCCTGCAATCCAGGTTTGCATTTCATCAAAAATCTGCAGCTGAGGTTGCCATTTGTAAATGGGTAAACCAAAAGTGCTCTCCGTAATAAATGTATGACACTTTACAGGTTCGTATGCCGAGCTTATGCCATCATCTTCCGTTTTATAGTCGCCTGTAAATACCCACACTTCACCTTTATATTCTACTCGTACTTGTGCGCTGCCAATAATATGCCCTGCTGGAAAAAGTGAAATGCTCACCCCGTTCATAAAAACTGGTTCATTCCAGCCAATGGATTGATAATTATTTTCTCCCAAACGCAGTTGCAGTATAGGCTTGGTGTCGGTATGACAAAGGTATTTTTTGCTACCAAATTTTGCATGGTCGCTGTGCCCATGGGTTATTACTGCAAAGTCCACGGGCTTCCATGGGTCTATATAAAAATTGCCTTGTGGGCAAAAGAGTCCTTTGTTCGTGAATTCTATTAACGGCATAATAACGCTTGATTAATAATTAATACTATAAGATGTACGACATAAATTTTAAAAAAGACTTTCGTATGAAGTTAGAATAAATCTATCGAATAGTTAATTAAAACGAATTTTGAATAATGTTTTAAATTACATTAATAAACTATCTACTTATAACCAACATCCTTTGGCTTTTGCTATGGATGAAATACAAACAACAGCATACAAATTTTTTTCTATGAGAATGGATATTGTGTTAAATTAGTAGTTTCGGACTCATTTTAAATTACTTTATATGTTTTTTGGGTTATTTGGCAAAAAGGAGAACAATACTTTTCAGAAAAAATTTACCAATGTTATTTATATATCAGAAATAGCAAAACAGCATGGTATTATAAAATATGCACAAACAAATAATGATGCTATTTTTATTGCATGGTTTACAAATACCGTTATAAACTTTAGAAAACAATTTTTAGCCAATAATATAAATGAAGATAGAATTGTAGAAGCCAAATCTTTTTCTGCGGCAAAATACAGCACAGCTACAATAATTTTCTTGGAGCATTTTCCTCTAAGGGCAAAAGAAGAAGCACTTGTACAAAATTGTATGCAACAAGAATTTACTTTTTACAATGCGCTTACAGAGCCTATTTTTGCCTATTTTGGTGGCGATAGAAGTATAGCACTAATGCAAAAGATGGGCTACAAAGAAAATGAAACGGTGCAACACAATATGATAGACAATTCACTTTTAAAAGCACAAGAAAAAATTGCGGAGCGGGTACAGCTTGAATCTAACACAGCTGCATCGCAAAGTGATTGGATGCTGGTGAATGTGGGGAGTGAGAAATAATTTTTCGGGCTAGATGCTTTTGTGTAAACTTATTTGATTTTCTACCCATTCCAAATAACGTCTATTTTTAAAATCAAACCAAGCATTTCTATACTCACCTGCGTTGTCTATTTCAAACTTAAATTCTCTAAATGGGTGTCTTCTGTTTAAAGCATTAAATAGTTTTTGCTGCAATGATATGTCTCCCACTTGCGCTGCAAAATCTTCCATAACCAAAAAAGAATCCCTTGATTCCATTGCATCAATTTCTTGAAAGGCAGTTTTCTTTCTGAGTTTTGCAAACTCTTCTTTCCAAGCAGTTTTATCCATGTCATAAAACTTATCCGTATCGGGCACAAAAACCAATTCGCCGCTTTGCTTATGGTAGTAGGCTTTAAAACCGCAGTCTAGTTGGTCTGCGATTTCTTTTATTTGTTCTTTTGTGAAAGTGGGCAAGGGATCACAGTTTTTACAATTCGAATTTATAAAAATTTCTTTTAAAGTGGAATTGATTTTGTAAGAAATTGTGAATTAAAAGATAGTAAAACCTTAGTAGAAAACTGCATTTTATATGACAGCAACCTTATTAGCTTATTGAGTTAATTAGGTTGAGTTGTGGAGAGGGAAATGTGCAACTAATGTTTGTTTTTTTTGAAAATAGGAGATATTGTTTTTATTATTTGCAACTTTTACAACTAGCACTTTGTTTGTTCCAAAATAAAGTTCCATGCCTCTATCATTAATGGATGATTTTCTATCTCTAATTCCGTTAATTCATTTTCTTCTTGAATTTTAAAATCTATCGTATCGGTATAATGAGTAGCAATGCTGTAGATGTGTGTACCGTCTTTATCGGTTATAAATTGCAAGGTTTCATACACGGATGCAGATGCGTTCAAAGCATAAGAACCAAGTTTGCTTCCAAAATCATCCATTTGCGGTGCTATCAAATCTATTTTAGGCAAAAATGCATTTACTTGATTTATATCTGCCGTATTTTTGATTGCTTGCTCACAAATTAAAATTGCGTCCATTAATAAATTAGCATCTCCCCAATTATAAACTTCGACAAATTTTTGATAGTCAAAATACAATTTCTTGCAAATTAAAACAGCAAATTTTAAATGGGATTTGTAGGATAGATTGGATATGTTGCTTTTTAATTGTGTAATGTATTTTTTATAGTTGATAGTTCCATTATAATAGTCTTTAATAAAATTGAATTCTTGGTTGTCTATAGTTATTTTAACACTTTTTATTGCAGTGTTTTTATCATTTAGCGATTCTATCTTGAATTCTTTATTTGTAATTTTCGAAGGAATAAAAAAAAGAATAATTGAAAGTAAGCAACCAACTCCAGTGCCTGTATCATCATAATTCGAAACATCATTATTTTGCCCAAAGTCTGAATAGAATGAACTTACTTTAATTCTATCAACTTTATTAAATTCCCATTTTCGTTTTATAAACCCAAAGAAATAATATTTCGACACTTGAAAATAATCTTTAAATACAATAAAATCTTTTATTCCTATAATGCTGATTGTAAAGAAAATTATTAAAAGGAAATATGCTAAATTATTATATTAAAAAGCAAATGCTAAAAAGCAACTGATTGATAAAATAAAAAACAAAATACGAAAGCTCAATAATTTTTTCTCAATATTACGTTTGTAAATTATCATTAGTATAGTGCAATATATGGCTTTACATAAAACATATTCTAAAAATCAGTCCTATTTAAACAATTTTTATAAGTATTAGAGATAATGAAAATCAATTGAAGGCAAATTATTTCTCATTTGTTGTTTCCCTTCTAGGATTTAATCTTGCCTACGATAATAGCTAAAAAAAGTTCCACTGCCGATATTAGCCCCGATAGAAATGGATCCCTACATGAAGTGTAGGGAGCAATGGACTTGCCTGACGGAAGGCAGGTAGTGGGAAACTAGCGTTTGGCAAAGTTTCTAGGCTGATGCTACTAGACCCCCTCTATCTCTCCGCCAAAAGGCGGAGAAGAAACTTCAAAGATAGAGCGAAGATTTTTGCGAATAATTGAACAATTAAAAAACCGTTACATTTTTAAAAGTAACGGTTAAAAAATATTTTCTATTTGCATAAAGCATTTTATTCGCTTCAATCTTCGAGATTTCCCTCTCCCCCTCGGGGAGAGGATAGGTGAGGGGCGTCTACCTCATCCCCGGCATTCTTCCCATCGGCATTTTGTTCATCATTTTCATCATGCCTTTCATTTGTTCAAATTGTTTTAGAAAGGCGTTTAGCTCTACTATATCTTTTCCGGCACCTTTGGCTATACGTGCTTTGCGGCTTGGGTTTATGAGGTCGGGGTTGCGACGCTCTGCTACCGTCATCGAGTTTATAAGTGCTTCTATACCTTTAAATGCATCATCGTTTATATCTACATCTTTTATTTGTTTGCCCACGCCAGGTATCATGCCCATGAGGTCCTTTATATTCCCCATTTTTTTTATTTGCCCAAGCTGTGTTTTAAAATCTTCAAAGTCAAATTGATTTTTGCGAATGCGTTTTTCCAACTTTGCCGCTTCAGCTTCGTCAAATTGTTCTTGCGCTTTTTCTACCAAGCTCACAATATCGCCCATGCCCAAAATACGCTGCGCCATACGCTCGGGGTAAAACACATCGAGTGTATCCATCTTTTCGCCACTGCTCATAAACTTGATGGGCTTATTAACCGTGTATTTGATGGAAAGTGCCGCACCGCCTCTTGTATCGCCATCGAGTTTTGTAAGCACCACACCACTAAAATCCAAACGCTCATTGAAAGCTGCTGCAGTATTCACCGCATCTTGCCCCGTCATACTATCTACTACAAATAAAATTTCTTGTGGTTTCACAGCTGCTTTTACATTGGCCACTTCGGTCATCATTACTTCATCTACCGCAAGACGGCCGGCAGTATCTATAATAATTACATTTTTATTTTTACTCCGTGCTTCTTTTATGGCATTCTGCACAATGCTTACTGCATCTTTGTTTTCACGCTCACTGTATACATCCACCCCTATTTGTCCACCAAGTACTTCTAATTGATCTATGGCCGCAGGGCGATAAATATCTGCCGCTACCAGCAATGGAGATTTGCCTTTTTTAGTTTTTAGATAAAGGGCAAGCTTACCACTAAAAGTTGTTTTACCACTTCCTTGCAAGCCCGCTACTAAAATAATAGCCGGGTTTCCATTTACATTAAATTCACTTTCCTTGCCACCCATGAGTTCGGTGAGTTGGTCTTGCACAATTTTTACCATCTGCTGGCCGGGATTCACGGCTAGCAACACTTTTGCACCAAGGGCAGTTTCTTTTACTTTATCGGTAAATTCTTTTGCAATTTTATAATTCACATCGG
>JANMGS010000867.1:0-6907 GCA_031374745.1 Ferruginibacter sp.
TCTGAACTAATGAAGATTGCATCACGTTTTTTCTTCTGTGACGACATTAGACAAAAAGATACTGCCATTTCTTATCATATTTGTGTAGGCATAAATGGTATTTCCGAACTTCAAACAATACGGGACTACACAGTATTGGAAGCCTTTTGTATAGAAGCAATTTTTAAAAATTTAGACGGCAGCCCAAAATTTATTAGCAACTTTAATGACTATATAAATAAATCATCTAACCGGAATAAAAAACTTTTTACAGACTTCGAAACTCATTTAGCGAAGGTAAGAGACGAATGCTATTCAGACATGGCAAAAGACAAAGATTTAGAGAAAGTTCTTTTAAAGTACTATAGAGAAAACAAAGACAACATAAATTTCAAGATTGAATAAACTACATACCACATGGGGACTTTGTGCAAGTGGGGCTAACGTTGTAGCAATCAACAGCAGTAAACATCCTTGCTTTCGTTTGAGCAGAATGAGCAACATCCGTCATTGGTTCATAACATCATTTTCATATCTTTATCAAGCAGTTCCTGGCAGACAGTTGGTCAATTTCCAACCTGAACAATTATTTGCTCGCTGCACCTAACATTAGCAGACCACATTTAAATGACTGCATATGCATTATAAAAAAATATTCTTTCTATTGTTCAGCTTATCCATTACACAGATAGTATTTGCCCAAAATAAAGCTGCAAAACTGTCCGCTTTAATGAGCGCTTATCATAACTACAATATGTTTGACGGCGCCGTATTAGTAGCAGAAAAAGGAGAAATTATTTACAAAGATGCATTTGGATTAGCAAATAGAGAATGGAACATCCCTAACAGAACAGACACTAAGTATATGATTGGTTCTGTTTCAAAGCCCTTGACTGCGGCTTTGATGTTAATACAAGTTCAAAAAGGTTTAATAGATTTAAACAAGACCATTGAAAACTATTTACCCGAATTCAAAAATAAACCTGCTGCAAATGTTACCATAAAACAACTGCTATCGCATACTTCAGGCATACCAAATTATGATATTATCAAAGATTTTTTTCCAAGAATAAGTCGCCAAAATTTTACGAGAGAAGAATATCTAAAAATATTTATTGATTCTCCGCTGGTATTTAAACCCGGTACGCATTATGCTTATAGTAGTTGGGGTTATTTTACGTTGGGTTACATAATAGAAAGGGTAACAGGAAAAATGTATGCTCAATTAATGTCCGATGACATTTTTAAAAAATTAAAAATGAATAATTCTGGCTCTTACTACCATACCCAAATTGTACCCAACAGAGCTACAGGGTACGATTATAGTTTTGGTGGGTTTACCTCAGCAGATTTTAGAGACCAATCTAATACAATGGGTACAGGCGACATCTATTCAACCGTTGAAGACCTTTTCAAGTTTCATATTGCTTTAACAAATAATAGTTTACTAAATAAAGAATTGACGGTTGAAATGTTTACCCCAGGCATTGAACTTGCAAACTATGGTTACGGATGGTTTAACAAGCAATTTAAATACACCAGAACAGATAGTGTAGCATCAAACTTTCACTTGGGAATGACGGAGGGATTTATTTCATTTATTAGAAGAATTCCCACAACCAATAGTTTGGTTGTAATTCTTAGCAACAGTTCACCAACTGATTTTTTTGGAATTACAAACAATTTATACAAAATATTATATAACATACCTGTTGACTTAAAGCAACCAGCTCATAAAAAAATGGAAACCTATATTGAACAAATTGGTGCAATAAAATCTATTGCTGAATATAAAAGAATGAAAGCTGACACAAGTCATTACTACATTGATTGGATTTCTATGAATAATATAGCACAACAGTTATTAAGCCTAAAGAGATATGAAGAAGCAAAACTGATATCGGAGAATAATGTTATTGAATTCCCTAATAAAGACTTGGTATTGGTTACAATGGGAAATATATACTTGGCTCTAAATAAAAAAGAAGATGCAATAAAGTTTTACAAAAAGACTTTGGAGATAACGCCATTTTATGAAGAAGCAAAGAATAGATTAAAGGAGTTGGAAGGGAAATAGAAAGGATTAATTTATCGGTTGGTGACTCTACCTACCGATAAATAAAAGATCGTAAAGGCCATTGCTGGGGTAGAAAGAAAATTGGCAGAAAGTTTATAGTACTCCAATAAATAAAAATGAATAGGGGCTTTCATCATTAAACCGCTGTTAAGCATTTGCCGCCGCACTCATGCAACCTGCCTGTTGGCAGACATATCTTTTGCTCGTTCCACAAAAAAGCCTGCCCGTCCGTTCAGGCGGGTATTTCCAGCTAAGAAGCGCACTGTGTCAAGTACTTTAGTTAGGAGAATAGATATTTAGCTTTTATTGGCGGGGTGATATTAACGAACGTTTCGTATCCCAAGAAACGTGGCAGCGTGGTTCGCTTAACCAACTCTTTTACATGAACGGGAAATAACTACAGCAATTTCATATTACTTTTAGGAAAGTAAATCATCTATAAATTAAATTTCTGTTTATGAAAAAAAGTATAGCCCTCAAAACATTTATTATATCTTCAGTAGTATTGCTTACCGCATACGCTTCTTCTGTAACAGCACAAATGATGCAACTACCTGCTGGTAATGTAAACTACAAATGCAAAGCATCTAGAATGATTGCTGCAACAAATATTGACATTAGCTGGAATGCTCCCGGCGTAAAAGGACGTGAAGGAAAAATATGGGGCACAGATGTGGCACCGTATGGATTTAATGTATTGGGCTTTGGTTCTTCATCTCCATCGCCATGGCGTGCCGGTGCAGATGAGTGTACCAATATTTCTTTTTCTACAGATGTGACCATTAACGGTAAAAAACTTGCAGCAGGTAAGTATGCATTTTTTATTGCATTAGGCGCAGATTCATCTACACTTATTTTTAATAAAAACACAACAGGGTGGGGCAGCTATTTTTATAAAGCCGATAAGGATGTATTAAGGGTAACCGCTTTCCAGCAAAAGAATGCCACGGAAAGTAAAGAAAGGCTAGAATATAATTTTTCAAAACAAACCAATAAAACAGTAGAAGTAAGCCTTGAATGGGAGAGATGGCGTATTCCTTTTACTGTGGAAGTTGATTTGGTAAATACCACATTGGGTTACATACGTACACAAATGATTGGTGCTGCCGGTTTTGATCCTCCAAGCCTTGAATCTGCGGCAACATGGTGTTTACAGAATAATGTAAATACAGAAGAAGCATTGGCATGGATCAATTCTGCTGTTGATCCCAATTTAGGTGGTTCAAATTCATTTAAGGCATTATCAACAAAAGCTGGCTTGCTTAATAAATTAAACAGAAAAGAAGAAGCAGAAAAAACAATGAAAACTGCCATGGACAATGCTTCCGTTGGTGATATACATAATTATGGCAGGCAGTTGCTCACAGAAAATAAAACCAAAGAGGCCATGGAAATTTTTGAATTCAATTTTAAAAAATTCAACGGTGCATGGCCAACCAATGCAGGTTTAATGAGAGGTTATTCTGCTTTGGGAGATTTAAAAAAAGCATTAGAATATGCTAAAGCAGCATTGGAGCAGGCACCTACTCCTGAAATTAAAAAAATAATTGCCGCTGCAGTGGATACACTATACAAAGGCAAAGCATTATAAATTTATTATAGCAGATTTTATTTATTGGTTGCTGTGTACAGCAATCAACCAATAAACGTTTTTCCTTTGTTAGTAAAAGAAAATTTTAGTTATTCTCATTCAACTGTGGGGTTTAAGCACATGAAGCCCAAAAAGTTTCCGCAGGTAGCTGTGCGCAAAGTGGTGCGAGTAATGCAAATTTTCTACCGGTTGGTGACCCCACCACAAGTGTTCGGAACGTTTTATTATTCAACTTTTAATCGCGAAGGGATGCAATTAATATAGTAAACACAAAGCGTTTTTAATAAACCCCGAAGGGGTGATATTAGCAATAATGTCATCCCTTCGGGATTTCGGCATTATAAGGTGGGTTGAATTCTATATTAATACCAGCCTTTCAGGCTTAACTTATTATTTTAACATGTTACTTTCTTGTCTTCCGAACAGTCGTGGTGACCCCACCAACCAGAACTAAATTAAAATGGGCCGTGCCCGTTTTTTCATGTGTATACCAGATAGATTTTGTACTTTAACACACTGTGTTAGTATGCTAAAAGAGTGTTTCGGTTGGTGGACAGCAATCGATAAAGCAACCCATAAGTTTACAAAATAATTTCTATTAAGCGCAGTACGTAACACAAACCTTACAACAACGTTACATCAATTGTTATCTTTTTAAGTTCTTTGTTCAAAACACACAGTTTATAATTACCTGCAGCCAATTTATTAGGTAGTTCAACCACTATTTTATTGCCATTGTTGTTACTATAAAAAATACTGCTACTCCATACCTGTTGGCCCGAAGTATTTATTAATAACAATTGGTATTTTCCTTCCAATTGTTTGCCCATATCCAAATTCAGTATTCTTCCCGTAGTTGGATTTGGAAATACACTAACGTCGACTGTATTTCTTAAAGGCCCCACTTTTACAACTTCGCTGTATTTGGTTGTGCCATTAGCAAAGTTGATCTTTATGCGGTAGAAATTATTCTCTGTAGAGGGAGAGGCATCGTCAAAAGTATAACTTGCATCAGCACCATTATTCCTTTCGGCCATAATAGTTGAGATGGCATTAAAAGAAATTCCGTTTGCACTTTTTTCTACCCAATAGTTTGCTACATTAGTTTCTGCAATTGTTTTCCAGCTTATCGCAATGCTGTTATTAACAGTGCGTATTGCATGTAGGGTAGTGGCAGTAATAGCCAATACAGTTTGTGGTGAAAACAGCAGCATAAACCTGTCTGTTCTTGCTGATGCCGCATCTATTGTAACAACAAAACTAATATAACTAGTGTCACTCAATGATACCTGTGTTTGCGTCTGCAAAAAATTATCGACCAACCATGCTTGCTTGGTTAGGTCCATATTTTCTGGCACTATTAAAAAACGATAGGGCTGCTGCAATAAATTATTTGTATAATAAAATAGTGTATCGCTTGATGCAATCATAGATCTGCCTTCCACGGCCAAAATACTGTTAGCTCTTTTCAACCCCATGTTTTCACCCCCGTTCATTAATTTAGGTGCATCATCTCCATCCACATTGTTGCTTAAGTCTGTATCAAAAGCTGCGGCATTACCACCCGCAATAGTACCAGTATTTGTCAAAAGCGTACAGCGTATAAATCCTCTTGTACTTGAACTTGCAGCGCTTTCCGCACGATTTACTAAATTGCTGCCACCGGTTTTTACCGCTTCTCCAAAATCAAGTGTGCCTGCAGTTGTAGTGCTCTGTATAAAAAATGCTTGGCCAGATTCTATGGTTGTATGAGTACCGGCGTAGTTACCACCCCCGGGCACTGGCACCCAAGCGTTTGTAGCCGTAATCGTTTGATAGCCCCCAACACCATAAAGCCCGCCCAACGTTGGATCCCAGGTATAAAATTTATTATCTACACCACCCGTCCTCGTAAGCCTGGTAAAATCTATCTGACTTGCATAAGGGTTACCTACAGATTCGTATTTGCCTGCATTTACAACAATTACAGCAGGTGGTACTGCAGGAGTATGAAGTGTGCCTTTTATTCTTAATTTGGTAGCGGTAGTGCCGGAACCCGTAGACACCGTTCTATCGCCACGTATAAAAAGCATGTAGCCTTTTGGGTTGTCTATAATGGCAGATGTATTTACCGGCCCTGCATCATAAAGACTTGTTACACTTACAAAAGTTTTTATAGAAGTATTGAGCGTGTACATATCGTAGCCTGCAGCGGTACCACGTGGACTTGTTATCTGTGTACCATAACCAGCATTCGCAACGCCGGCTTCCTGCCAGCAATCTTTTATGGTTTGCCCATTGGCAGGTACTGCCAGCAATTGCCAGCTTTTGTCATGCCCGCCGCTTCCTATATTTATATATCGTTCTACCACAAATCTACCGGTGCCATAACTTATGCCTGCACCTGCACCCATGGCAGAAACGGCAGCCGTTTGCGTAGCGGTAGATTGTATGGTAACATCATAATTACCCAAGGCTAGGTTACCACTTGTAAGTTTTAACTCCTTTGCAATTGGTAAGGCGCCGTTAAGCGAAACACCGGCCCCGGTATTTTTAACTTCCAACACATTCATTAACGGTATACTGCCTCCGGTTCCCGGAAAATACTGTACGGTATTGCCGTTTAAAATAATACTCCCTGCATTTTTTAAAGTGCCTTTGTTATCAATATTGCTGTTGGTAACCAGCGTTGCATTTTTACCAATGGTTAAATATGCACCCGGTTTTATTGTCAATATGCCATGCGGGTTTTGAGCAAACATATTTGTAGTAACAAATAATATCGGCACGCAATAGGCAATGTTGTTTCTCTTAAAAAGTTTAAATATTTTCATGATAAGTTAATCGTTTGGCAATCGTATTTTCATTCTAGCCTGCGATGAAGAAATTCGATTGATGTACTTCAACAGCCCGCAAGTTTGCTTGTTATGCCTCAGCTTCGTTTAAGCAACAATTCAGTTTATTTAAAAAGCCTCAAGGATCATTTTTATATTAATCGGTAATTCTAAACTGCATTTCCTCAACAGTAATAGTGTTGGTATTGCTATTATTGCTTTTTATAAAAACTTCTACATAATCGTTGGTAGAAAGATCAAGCTCGGTAATAAAACTTATTTGAAAGCTTTGGTTGTTAGAGGCTGCTGCCATAGATGCCACAGGTGCAGCAATTGCTACCCCGTTTTTTGCCACCACTATGGAGAAATCACTGTTATTGGCTGGTGCTTTTGCACCAATAATTACAAATACTTTTCCTACAATATCCCTTTTGCCCACGTAGGTTA